>JBBQEC010000130.1:0-7194 GCA_038320305.1 Candidatus Limnocylindrales bacterium
TCGCCGCCGAGGCCATCGGCTACCGGCATCTGCCCCTACTCGGCGGCCGGCGTCATCATCCCAAGGGTGCGCCGCCGTCGGCGAACACCTTGTGGCGTGTCGCGGCCTTCCGGGACTACGCCGATTACGCCGCGGGCGACGCGTTCCGTGCCGGCCTGGACGAACTCATTGCTCTCGCGCGCGATCATCGTTGCGCGATCATGTGCGCCGAGTCCGTGTGGTGGCGCTGCCATCGCCGCATCATCGCCGACTACCTGCTTGTGCGCGGCGTGCGCGTGGCGCACGTCATGGGCATGGGCCACATCATGCCGGCCACCCTCACGCCGGGTGCATACGTGCTGGCGGATGGAACGCTGCGCTACCCGCCGCACCTCGACCCGTGAGGTCGGGGCCGGTGGGCAACCTATTCGCGCGGGTCAGTGGATCTCGTGGGTGTGGATCGCGACGAACCGAGCACCATCACCTTCGCCGGTACCGAGCAGACGCGACGCCGCGTTCACCCCGGCAATGGCCTGGAGGAGCTATTCCCGCGGTCCAAGAGTCGCTCAATACGGCCCGCGGGCGTCGGAGCCACGTAAGATGGAGGTATGAGCATGGACCATGGAAGCGTTCACGACGTGGTGACGCACTGTCCGAGTCAGGTGTTGCTCATCATTCGCCTCCGCCCCGAATGAACACGAACTTGCCCGCCACGATGTTCGGTGATCTTGTCGCTCAAGCGCCTATCCCGGCTCGCGGCATCCTCAGTCAGACGCTCTCGAACGAGAACGGGATCGAGCTCGTCCTCTTCGCTTTTGCCGCTGGGGAGCAACTTTCCGAGCACACCTCAGCCCGCCCGGCAATCATTCACGTCCTTGTGGGTGAGGCCGATCTGACAGTAGGTGGGGATGCGTATCCCGCCATTCCGGGCACGTGGGTGCGGATGCCCGCCGACACCAAGCACAGCGTGGTCGCCCGCACGGGCCTCGTGATGGCCCTCTATCTGCTGCCGCCCGCCGTCGCCGCCACGATCTGAGCCATGGCACGACGGGGATCGCCGCGGTCGTCGGACGGCGGGCGAGCGTGCGCCCACCGTCATGGCCGGAGGGTGCCGGCGAACACCTGCCACGCGAGGATGGTCTTGGCGAACAGGCTGAGGAACATGTACGCACGCTCGCCGTACAGGTAGTCGGCCCACCGGCCGACCTTCCGATACTGCAGGACCATATTGATCGCGAACACATTGAAGCTGATGAACAGCGATACGAAGATCGCGATGACGAAGCCCGGGATGGCGGCCGCCTCCGCCGCCGTGGCCGAGGTCCAGAGCGCGATGAAGATGACGATCCACGGCACGGCACCCGCGATGCAGCCGAACACGAAGTGCAGCCACTGGACCTGCTTACGGCCCTCGTTCGCGGCTTCCATGCTCCAGCCGAATAGGTTCATGGCGGCATTGATGCCGAAGATCGCGACCAGCGTGCCGATCTCCTGGATGCCCGCAAGCGTCGCGATTATGACGATCATCACGCTCGACGAGAGGGCGTACTCGATCCAACGGGCCGGGTTCTGCCCGCGGGCGAGGCGAGCCTCGTACCAACTCCGCGCGGGGTACGCGAGCAAGAGGTGGGCGATCGCGCTGAGGAAGAAGAAGAGCGCGACCGCAGGCCCGATCGGCAGGTCGAACAGCGCGCGCTGGGCGGGCACCAGCGTCGCAGTCGCCTGGTCGAACGCCAGATAGCTGCTTACGACGGGCGCCGTCACCACGGGGGTCTTGGCGAGCGAGATCGCGAGGATGACCACGCCCTGGAGCGCGTGAAGGGCCGCGAGCACCGCGTTCCAGCGATGCAGGCTGCGGGCCTGCGCGTCCGTAATGGTCAGCTGGTCTTGCATGTGGCGTGCCTCCCGCTCTGTGCGCCGTCATCGTCTGCGCTGCTACCACTCGGGTCAAGAGGAGAAAGCAATGAAAGTGGTTGACGCCGCCGCGGGGCGGTGAGGCAACAGCCGCGCAAACCCTATGGGCCGCGGCTCGTTCGTACGGGATCGCCAGGCTCGGGACCGGTTGCGACAGGCATTCCTGAGCGGCTCCAGTCGCTGAACGACCCCACGTACAGGAGAGTCTCCGGCAAGCCGGCGATGCGCATCGCGAGGATGTCGTGACACGCCGTTGTGCCGCTGCCACATGACACGACCGTGGGCGTCTCTGCCCGCTGAACGGCCTCGTATCTGGCGCGCAAATCCTGAGCCTGTCTGAAGCGCCCGGTCGGGTCCACGTTGTCCGTCACAGGGACGCTGACCGCCGTGGGAATATGGCCCGCAACCGGATCGATCGGCTCGACCTCGCCGCGGTAGCGTTCGGGAGCGCGGGCATCGATGATCACGAGCTCGCCGAGTCGGTCGGCCAGCTCCTCGCGTTCGATGACGTTGTGCCATTCGCTGCCAAGCTCGAGCGTCTGTGCCGGCTCCCTGGTCGGAGCCGCGCTCTCCAGGTCGCATCCCGCGGCGGTCCACGCCTGGATGCCTCCGTCGAGCACCGCTACGCCGCCGCGATGGCGCAGGTTGTCGAGCATCCACCACAGGCGCGCCGCGATTGCGCCGCCGCTGTCGTCGTAAGCGACAACAAAGTCATCCGAGCCAAGACCGAGCTCACCCATGCGCCGCGCGAACACACGAGGCGAGGGGAGGGGATGCCGACCAGGCGCGCCGTAACCATCGTGATCCGACGCGTCGGTATCGAGATCGACGAAGATCGCCCCCGGGATGTGCCCGGCGTCGTACGCAGCACGACCTGCACCGTCCCGTCCGAGATACCAGCGCACGTCGGCGATACGCAGTCCTGGTTTCGCCATGCGCGCGTCGAGCTCAGCTAGGTCAATGAGGGGCGACGACCGGCCGACCATTTAGCGGTCAGTAATCCCAGGAGCGTTTGCGATCGAGCGCTGACCAATCCTCGCGCAGGATCGCCATGAGATGCACGTTGTGGAACTTTCCCAGGCGGTAGCTGGCGCTGCGCTGAGTGCCCTCAACCACGAAGCCGGACTTCTCGTACGAGCGCCGCGCGCGCTCGTTGAAGTCGTACACATCGAGCCAGATCCGCTCGAGACGTAGCTGCCCGAAGCAGAAGTCGAGCAGCGCGTTCCTCGCGTCGGTGCCGTAGCCCTGTCCCCAGAGCGCCTTCTCGCCGATCGAAACGCCCACGCCCGCGTTTCCATTGACCTGATCGACGTGGAAGAGGCTGATCGTGCCGATGGGCTGGCTGTTGTCGAGCCTGCACATCACGAAGTGGTAGTTCTCCTTGCCCTGCTGTTCGACCGCACGCGTGAACCACTGCTCTTCCATGGCCTCGCTTATGGGCGCGCGCATGCCCAGAAAGCCGCTCATCTCGGCATCGGCGAACCAACGCACGAAAATCGATACATCCGACTTCTCCGCAGGACGCAGAAACACGCGCTCACCGCGAATCATTGGCAGGTATGGCGGCGGGCTCGCGCTCTCCACCGGCTGTTCAGTCGTCACTTGGCCAGTATGCCCGGTTCGCTCAATCGGCTCTTCCCAGCCTCAGCGGCATCCACCGACGGGCAACCTATAATCCTGCGACTCCCCTGATCTACCGATCAGCGAGGACGCGCGATCCGGCGTAGCTCAGTGGTAGAGCGGGCGGCTGTTAACCGCTTGGTCGTAAGTTCGAATCTTACCGCCGGAGCCATCTTCTTCCTCTCCGAATCCATCGTCAGATCGGGAGATTCGAGGGAACCGAAACTGGCTTCGAGGCGTTGAGGGCACATGTCACGCCGTGCGCTTGCCGTATTGATCATCGCTCTATTCGCCATTGGCTGTGCCCCTGCCGCTGGCGGAGCCTCTTCTCAGCCGACTCCAAATCCTGGCGCGACCACCACCTCACCCTCGGTGACGGCGACGCCAACCATCACGGCGGCGCCTCCAACCTCGATTCCGTCTGCCGTGCCGACGACCGGGCCGAGCGGGACACCTTCCACTGCGTTCTACCTGCGCGGTTGGTACACACAGTCGCTTGCGCCTCAGTACACGTTCACCTGGCTGCCGCCGGTAACGATCGCTGACGGGGTCTACCTGAACGGCAACGTCGCGGTCCCTGCGATCTACCCAGGGCCGCTCATGATCCTGCCGATCGCGCGTTCGATCACCGACGCGGGCGTGCAGGAGATCGTGGATGACGCACGCGAGCTTGGCTTGCTCGAAGGCAGTGGCGACTTCACTGGTGCAAGCCCCAAACCGGGCGCCAAGCCTGCCCAGATCGAGCTCGTCGTCGATGGCGTCAAGCACGAGCTGACCGGCGACCCGAGCTTGAGCGTGCTTTGCGACCGTGGCCAATGCACGGCAGAGCCCGGCACGCCTGAGGCCTTCACGGCTTTCTGGAATGAGCTCGGGATGCTTGACCTGTGGCTCGACAGCCAATTGGGCGACTCGCATCAATACACGCCGGAGCGAATCTCGATGCTGCTGACTGACCCGGGCGATACCAGCGCGATGTCGCCTGCGCCGGTGCTCGTCGATTGGCCGCTGGCCGTGCCGCTAGGGGACGTCGGTTGTCTGACCGTGACTGGATCTGACCTTGACACCATTCTTCCCGTCCTTCAGTCGGCCAACCAGCTCGCGATGTTCTCGGATGGAGCAATCGTCCGCGAGCCCCTGGTGAGCGTTCTGGTTCCCGGCGGGCCTTCGCGCTGCGACGCAATTTCCTGAGCAGGTGCGACACCACGTTGCGTGGTGTCAATTGGTCATGTGCAGCTGACCCAACGCCTATGGGCGCTGATGCGATAATCGCGCCGCTTCAATTGGAGGGCGCTACGTTGACCGCGACCGGACTTTCCTCGAATCCGCAGCAATACCGTGAACGGCTCGACGAGCAGCCTGACGAGCGCGTGGACAGCTGGGCTGCCGAGCTGATGCGCGATACATCGATCCGAATTGGTGTGCGCCGGGTCGTCTCTGAGCTGCGCCATGCGCTCGACACTGACGATGCTGGCCTCCGACGCGTCTTCGCCGCAGGAGGCGGGCCAGCCGCCGCGGCCGGCACCACTGACAAGGGCGACCTCATGGTCCCGGCCATCTCGCTCTACTACTTCGTCAGCGGCGCCCATGCCCTGTTCCCTGATGCGCGCAGCAGGCTGATCAACTATCTGGTCGATAACTTCGACGAGATCGTTTACATCTAGCGCGCCACTAGCGCCGGCTTGATGGCCAGCGGGCTGCGCGCGCTGCGCGTCGTCCATCCCTTTCCGTCGCTGCTCAACGCGGCGCTCGTGTTGACGCTGGCCGTCGTCGCCGGTGCGACAGCCGCAACAGCCGTGCTGCTGACCGTTGGGATGATTGGCATCCAGTTCTGCATCGGCGCTGTCAACGACCTCAACGATGTCGAGCTCGATCGAAGGTCCAAACCGTGGAAGCCCATCCCGGCCGGCTTGCTCTCGGTTCGTACCGCCACTGCCATTGCGGCCGCCGCCGCGACGGTGGCTGTGATCGCGCCACTGACACAGGGACCAATCGTGGCGTCGATGGCGCTGGTCATGCTCGGTTGCGGCCTTCTGTATGACCTGAAGCTCAAACCGACCGCCTGGGCATGGGCCTGCTTTTCCGTAGCGTTCGCGATTCTGCCGATCTACGCCTGGTATGGAGTGACCGCGACGCTGCCGCCCCTGGCGCAGTTCGTCATCCCGCTTGCTGCGCTGGCCGGGCCGGCCTTGCAAATCTCGAACAGCGTGGTCGACCTGGAACAAGATGCGGCGGCAGGAGTGGCCACGCTCGCGACGCGACTGGGACGAGGGCCTTCGCTCGCGGTTGTCGCCGTCCTCCTCATCATCATCTACGGCCTGGCGTGGACAACGCTCACGGTGGTGACCGGTGAGCTGAATCCCGCGGTCCTGGCCGCGACTCTGATCGCGGTCGTTGGCTTGGGGCTCCAGTCGCGAATTGGAGTCGGCTATCGCGAGGTCGGCTGGTCGTTGCAGGCGTGCGGCATTGCCTTGCTGGCTCTGGGTTGGTTATCGGCTGTCGCCTAGTGCTCGAGGCGATGACCGCTGCGCACGACGGTTATGGCGTTCTCGAGGCGAAGCTTGGCGATGGTGAGGTACTTCGCCAGGTTGGTCCGATCCGTTTCACCGATCTCGCTCAATGTGTCGCTGGACCCCAAGATATCGGCAAGCTGCTCGAGCGCCTCGTTCAGGTTCTGCTTGGCCGACACGAGCGCGTTGTCGGCGGGAGCGCCGCCACCTTGGGGTCGGGGCGCGTCGCCGACGATGCCGTCCTCGTGCACTGATCCTTCGCCCGGGGTGGGCGTCGTCGTGCGGCCGGCGGTTAGCGCTTGCGAGGGCCTGCCTTCAATCTTTTCGCGCAGCTTGACGAGGCTCAGCTCATTGTTGGCGACCTGCTCGGCCAGTCGTCGTCGCTTCTTGGGGTCCTCAACCTTGAGCAGCTCATAGGCGCAGCAGGCACCGGCATCAATGACGAGCGGGATGCGGCCGCCGAGTTCCTTGATCACGGCGGATGCTGAGGTTGGGGAAATACTGCCGAAACGATTGGCGCTGGGGGCGGCGATCGGGTGTCCCAGAGCCTTGTTGATGGCGCGGAATACCGGATGGGCGCTTTGGCGCACGGCCACCGTCGGCAAGCCGCTAGTGACCAGATCCGCCACGTCGGGATGTTTTGGCAGGATCAACGTGAGCGGGCCGGGCCAGAAGGCGCTGATGAGCTTGTTGACGGTATCCGCGATGTCTTCCGGCACGATCGCTACTGTTTTGAGGTCACCACGGGAGGCAATGTGGACGATGAGCGGGTCAAACGACGGTCGTTCCTTGGCGGCGAAAATCTTGGCGACCGCCGTAGGATTGAAGGCATCCGCAGCCAAACCATAGACGGTTTCGGTTGGCAGGGCGACGATTTCCCCTTGTTGCAGCAAGGCACAGGCCTCGCGCAGGGCGTCTTTCATGTCATCATCGGCAACTTCAATTATGCGGGTCTCGGGCACGCGCAAAAACTACCATGGCGGGTGCTCATTGGCGAATCTTGATTTTCCAGTTTCTCGAATCGCAGGAATTACGCTATGCATCGCGCATGCAACATCCCGTCCAGCTTCCCAAAAACATCGTCCTGATAGGATTCATGGGCTGTGGAAAATCTACGGTCGGTCGCGAACTCCTGAAATTGTTGGGTTATGCGCTGGTGGATATGGACGCGGTC
>JBBQEC010000131.1:0-7147 GCA_038320305.1 Candidatus Limnocylindrales bacterium
TTGACATCAGCCCGCGCAACCTCGAGCGCATCCTCTACTTCGCGCTGTACATCGTCACCTGGGTCGACGAGGACGCACGAACGCGGCTGCTGGCGCAGCTCGATGAGGAGTCCGAGGGCCGCGGTGGTCGCGCAGGCAAGGAGCTCAGCGAGCTCGAGGATGGGCTGCGCGCCGACCTCAACCGTCGCACCGACGAACTGAACACCGAGCTGGCCACGCGCAAGGGCGACTTCGAGGAGGAGCGCACCAATCGCACCGGTGAGCTCGTCGAGAAGCAGCAGGAGACGAAGGCCAAGCTTGATGCGCTGGACACCGGCGCATCAGAAGAGGCGATCGTCTTCGAGCCGACCGGCGAGATCATCGTGGCCGTTGGCGACAAGGCGGATAAGGCCGCCCAGGCCGCGCTGAACAAGGCGGCCGCGGCGGAGGTCGAGCGCGTCAACCAGGAGATCCAGCAACGCGAGGCCAACGAGGAGCAGTCGGTTCGACAGCAGCTCGAGGATGGTCGGCTGCAGCTCGACGCGACGCTCGAGACAGAGCGCGAGCGCCTCAAGACAGAGGCAGAGGGCTCCAAGGACGACGTTCGCCGCGCACGCGACGAGATCAATCGCATGCAGCCCGGGATGATGCTCCCCGAGTCATCGCTCGACGGGCTCAACTATCGTGACCTCGACCGCAAATATGGCTCGGGTGTCCGTGGCGGCGCGCGGCTGTTCGCGGCGGGCATGGGCGCCGAGGCTGTCCGTGAGCTCATTCAGCGCATGGAGCTGGACGAGCTCGGCCAGCGGCTGCACGGCGAAGTTCGGACCACGTCCGGCCAGCGACGCAAGAAGGCGATCAAGCGCTTGCGCCTGATCGAGGCCTTCCGACGCTCCGGCAACCGACCCGAGTGGATGATCCTCTCGGTCCTGCCGGTCATCCCGCCCGATCTGCGACCCATGGTCCAGCTCGACGGTGGCCGTTTTGCGACGTCAGACCTGAACGATCTCTACCGCCGCGTCATCAACCGCAACAACCGGTTGAAGAGGCTCCTCGAGCTGGGCGCGCCGGAGATCATCATCCGCAACGAGAAGCGCATGCTCCAGGAAGCCTGTGACGCGCTGATCGACAACGGCCGTCGCGGTCGCTCGATCGTGGGTACGGGCAACCACCGCCTGAAGAGCCTGTCGGACATGCTCAAGGGCAAGCAGGGCCGGTTCCGTCAGAACCTGCTCGGCAAGCGCGTCGACTACTCCGGTCGCTCGGTCATCGTCGTCGGCCCGGAGCTCAAGCTGCACCAGTGCGGCCTGCCCAAGAAGATGGCGCTCGAGCTGTTCAAGCCGTTCGTCATGCGTCAGCTCGTTGACAAGGGCATCGCCCACAACATCAAGAGCGCCAAGCGCATTGTCGAGCGTGCTTCATCGCGGCCCGAGGTCTGGGACGTGCTTGAGGAGGTCATCAAGGACCACCCGGTCCTGCTCAACCGCGCGCCGACCCTGCACCGCCTGGGTATCCAGGCGTTCATGCCGGTCCTGGTCGAGGGTTCGGCGATCCAGATCCATCCCATGGTCTGCTTCGCCTTCAACGCCGACTTCGACGGCGACCAGATGGCTGTCCATGTGCCCCTTTCGCGCGCTGCGCAGGAAGAGGCCAAGCGGATGATGCTGTCGACCGCCAACCTGCTTTCACCCGCCGCCGGTGAGCCGGTCGTGGCACCGACCCAGGACATGGTGCTGGGCTGCTACTACCTGACCATCGAGCGCGAGGAGACGCAGGGCAAGGACGCCCTCGGGCGTTTCGGTGACGAGACGGAAGCGCTTCTCGCCTACGACGTTGGGCGCATCGACACGCGCCAGGACGCAGAGCTCGCAAACCACAAGGTTCCCAGGCTGGACCTGCACTCGCCCATCGAGGTGACCGTCCAGCGCTGGGATGCCGACAAGGACGAATCGGTCGTCGAGCCTGTGCGCACGACGATCGGTCGAGTCATCTTCAACCAGGTCTTGCCGGAACGCCTGCGCTTCATGAACAAGGCAATGACAAGGACCGCCCTGCGCGAGCTGGTGGCCGATTGCTATCGGCTCCTCGGCTCCAACGAGACGGCCCACCTTGTCGACGGCATCAAGCAGATTGGCTTCCACTATGCGACGCGTGGTGGCATTACCTTCGCCGTCGACGACATCCCCGTGCCAGCCCAGAAGCAGAGTCTGCTCAAGGCGGCAGACAAGCAGGTCGAGGCAATCGACCGTCAGTTCCAGCGTGGCCTCATCACAGAGGACGAGCGCTACGAGAGTGTCGTAAATGTCTGGAAGGACACCACTCAGCAGGTCAGTGACCGGATGATGGAGGCGCTCGATCCCGCGGGTCCCGTGACCATGATGACCTCGTCCGGCGCCCGCGGTAACAAGGGCAATATCGGTCAGCTGGGCGGCATGCGCGGCCTGATGGCCGACCCGACTGGTCGGATCATCGACGTCCCTGTGCGGAGCAACTTCCGCGAGGGGATGACCGTGCTCGAGTACTTCATCTCGACTCACGGCGCCCGTAAGGGCCTGGCCGACACCGCACTTCGCACAGCGGACTCGGGCTACCTGACGCGGCGCCTGGTCGACGTTGCCCAGGACGTGATCACCCGCCTGGATGATTGCGGCACTGAGGAAGGCACCTGGATCACGCGCGCCGAGACGGAGGAATATGCCCCCGAGCCGGACGCGTTCCAGCGCCGCATCGTCGGTCGCTACGCGGCCGGACCGGTCACTGACCCGTCCGCCCGGAAGAAAGGCGCTGCGCCCATCGTCGAGCGCAATGAGGAAATCACCGAAGAGATCGCCAACCGCATCGTCGCGGCAGACGTAGGCGAGGTCCTCGTTCGGTCGCCACTGACCTGCCAGTCACGCCACGGCGTTTGCCGTGCGTGCTACGGCCGCAACCTCGCAACCGGTTCGCTGATCGGCATCGGTGAGGCCGTTGGCATCATCGCCGCCCAGTCGATCGGTGAGCCAGGCACGCAGCTGACCATGCGGACGTTCCATACCGGCGGTGTCGCCGGCCTGGACATCACTGCCGGTCTGCCGCGCGTCGAGGAGCTGTTCGAGGCACGCATGCCCAAGGGCAAGGCCGAGATCAGCCACATCGACGGCGTCGTCGAGATCATTCAGACAGAGAGCGGCGGTCGCCGCGTCAAGGTCACATCGCGCGAGGAGTTCGACACACCGCTCCAGATCTCGAAGGGTCACGAGCTGCTCGTCGCCGAGGGTGACCTCATCGAAGCGAACCAGGTCGTCGCTCGCAGGGAAAGGGACGGCACTGTCGACGAGGTCAAGTCGCCGGACCGCGGTCTCGTGGTCAGCGCCAAGGACGGAATTCGAGTTCGCTCGGAAGACGTCGTCGAGCGCGAATACGCCATCCCGCACAACGCCAAGCTGCTCGTCGAAAACGGCCAGCCGGTGCGCGCCGGTGATCCCATCACCGACGGACCAATCAACCCGCAGGAATACCTCGAGACGCGTGGCCGCGACGCGGTTCAGCGCTACCTCGTAAAGGAAGTCCAGCGCGTCTATCGGTCACAGGGCGTGACGATCAATGACAAGCACATCGAGATCATCGTTCGGCAGATGCTGCGCAAGGTGCGCATCGACCAGCCGGGCGACTCGGAGCAGCTGCCGTTCGAGTTGGTGGATCGCTTCGAGTTCGAAGAGATCAACAACAGGGTCATGGCCGAAGGCGGCGAGCCCGCCACGGCCGAGACGGTCCTGCTCGGCGTGACCAAGGCGTCGCTCAACACCAACTCGTTCCTCGCCGCCGCCTCCTTCCAGGAGACGACGCGCGTGCTGACCGAAGCGGCGATCAATGGCGCCAAGGACAACCTGATAGGCCTCAAGGAGAACGTGATCATCGGCAAGCTCATCCCTGCTGGGACGGGCGCGCCGCAGAACCTCGCTGCCGCTCGGGCTGCCGCCCGGCGCTCCGCTGCCGAGGCACTCGCGGGTGGCGAGCTGCCGGAAGGCTTCGGCGAGGAGGAGATCAACATCTTCCTGGCAGAGGCTCAGGCTCGAACCGAGGCGGAAGCAGCCGCTGCCATTCTGTCGAACCCGCTCCTCGGCGAGTCGGGTGCTGACGGCGACGGCATGGCTGCCGCCGGCAGTCTCGACAACCCCTTCATGGTCGAGGTCGAGGAAGAGGACGACGACGATGAGGCGGCAAACCCGTTCTTGAGCGAGGAAGCGAAGGCGACCGAAACCCTCGCCTAGCCCCGTACGTCTTAGAGGCGAGACCCGTCCGGTACTGAAACAACGACCGAGGCGGGTCTCGCCATTTTCTGACCGTTTGTCCGTTGGCGCAGACCCTGCTCCCGCGGGTCCTTGGTGCGGGATTTGCCTCTCCGGTGGCGGCCAAGCGTCGGTCGCCTGTCGTCTCCCGGACGAACGCGTCTCGCGGTGACTCGGCGCCACCCGCGTCCGCCGCTGAGCGGTTCAACGGTCCGCCAAGCAGCCTGGCAGCCACCTGAACTGCTTATTCGTCCGGCAAACCACCCGCTCTGCGGTTCAAATGTCGGAGTAACTGCCCGATTCTTCTCGCGGTGGGCGTTTGGCCGGACCGTTCACCCGCCGAGCGGTGCATCAGAGCTGGACGTGTCACGATGCGGACGTGGCCGTGAGCATTGTGTACGAGACGCACTCGATAACCACCGACAATGAGGACGGCATCGCCACGGGCTGGCTACCGGGGCGTCTGTCCGAAGCGGGCCGCGCGGCCGCGCGCGAGCTCGGTGAGCGTCGGCGCAACGACGGCATCGATGCCATCTACGTGTCCGACCTGGAGCGCGCTCTTGAAACCGTCCGTGTCGCGTTCGACGGCAGTGCCATCCCGATCCATATCGACGCCCGTCTCAGGGAGTGCAATTACGGCGCGCTCAACGGCATGCCGCGCGAGAGGCTCGAATCTGAGCGGACCAACCACGTTGCAATCCCTTGGCCGCACGGGGAGAGCTACACCGATGTGATCGGGCGCACTCGCGAGCTCCTGGCAGATCTCCACGACGAGTGGGATGGTCACCGAGTTCTGCTCGTCGGCCATTCTGCAAATCGGTGGGCAGTCGAGTATCTCCTCGAGGACCGCGATCTGGCTCAGTTGGTCGTCGGTGACTTCGGCTGGCAGCCCGGCTGGGAGTTCAATCTGCCTTAGCTGAGGGCTGACTCTCTACTGGACGGTGAGGTCGGCGTGCATGCCCGCTGCGTAGTGGCCCTCGATATTGCAGATGATCGCGTAATGGCCAGGCGACAGGTTCACGGTCAGCGCTGGAGTAGTCCCCGGCGCGATGTCCTCGATCTCATCAACGGCTGTCAGGGCATCCTCGTTGACCGTGGTGCCGTCGACCGGAAGCTGGTCGGCGGGAGTATCCGTGTCGACCACCACAAATTCGTGTGCGATCGTTCCAGCGTTGTTCACGTTGAACGTGACTGAGCCTGGAGTTGCAGTGGTCTGCGACAGGCTGATTGAGAATTCCTTCTCCGTGGCGCCCACGGTGGTGGGTCCCGGCGTCGCGCCTCCGCCGCCACAGGCGACTACCAGGGCCACCGCACCGACTGCCGCAACAAGCGCGGGCATAAATATCCGCATCACCCTTACCTCCCTACGTCCTCCAACCTAAGGAAACTGTAAGATATCGGCGGCTTTCAAGTGCGGGCTTCCTGCGTGCGAACGCTACGAGGGCATTGCATTCGCAGACGGGTGACTCTGTACGCGTTGCCCGATTCGGTCACTTTTGTTACACTCCTTGATCGTGGCCCAAGGGTCACTGTCGTTCCCCGCGCGGGAGTCGGCACCGCGGGCAAGAATCGCCTGCGGAGTTGAGCGTCGGGGCCACCTGAAGCAGAAATAGCGAGCCGATGACTGCGCGCCACGAGAGGCGGGACAGGGGATCGGCCGTCGAATAACCCAGCAACAATCAAGCGTCATCCAGGAAACCAGGAGTCGAGTTCGTGCCGACGATCAGCCAGCTCGTGCGTAAGGGCCGTAAGCCTTCGTTCAAGAAGGTCAAGGCGCCTGCCATGCGCAAGAACTGGAATAGCCTCCGCCAGCGCCAGGAGAGCATTCCGGGCGCCCCGCAGAAGCGTGGCGTCTGCCTCCAGGTGCGCACGATGACGCCCAAGAAGCCGAACTCGGCGCTGCGCAAGATCGCGCGCGTGCGCCTTTCCAATCAGCAGGAAGTCACGGCCTACATCCCGGGTATCGGGCACAACCTGCAGGAGCACAGCGTTGTGCTTGTGCGCGGCGGCCGGGTGCGCGATCTCCCATCTGTCAAGTACCACATCATCCGCGGCACGCTCGACGCTGCCGGCGTGCGCGACCGCAAGAAAAGCCGCTCGCTGTACGGCGCGAAGAAGCCCAAGTAATTCAAGTCATCGACGTCATCGAACCAAGCGAAGCGAGTTAACACAGACACAATGCCTCGACGAGCACAAATCCCGCGCAAGGCCAAGTACGCGCCGTCCATGACGCGGACCACGGATCGATTCGTGGTCAAGTTGATGATGGACGGCAAGAAGGGCCTTGCCGAGCGCATTCTGCGTCAGGCGCTCGCCCGCGCGGAGGCCAACGCGCACCGGCCCGGCCTCGAGGTGCTCGATGCCGCGCTGCGCAACGCGACCCCGATCATCGAGGTCAAGCCGCGCCGCGTCGGTGGCGCCACGTACCAGGTCCCGGTCGAGATTCGCGGCGATCGCCGCATGAGCCTCGGCGTTCGGTGGCTGGTTCAGTCTGCCCGCAAGCGGAGCGGCAAGTCAATGAGTGAGAAGCTGGCCGCTGAGCTGGTCGATGCCATGAACGGAGTCGGCGCAGCCGTCAAGCGCCGCGAAGACACGCACAAGATGGCCGAGGCGAACAAGGCCTTCAGCCACTTCAAGTGGTAAGCGCAGTGCTTACACGAGAGAAGGAAACAACCAAGACCGTGGCACGACAGGTTCCGCTCGCACGAACGCGGAATATCGGCATCATCGCCCATATCGACGCCGGCAAGACGACGGTGACCGAGCGCATCCTCTTCTACACCAAGAAGATCTACAAGCTCGGCGAGGTCCACGAGGGCGCGGCCACGATGGACTGGATGCCCCAGGAACAGGAACGGGGTATCACCATCACGGCCGCCGCAACGACGGCGTTCTGGGGC
>JBBQEC010000132.1:0-7005 GCA_038320305.1 Candidatus Limnocylindrales bacterium
GCTGGCGGCGCTGCCGCCGACCTATTCGAAGAGATCGTCTATGAGGGTTACGGCCCGGGCGGAGTGGCGTTCCTTGTGGAGGCCGCCACGGACAACAAGAACCGAACCGCCGCGGACGTGCGTGCCATGTTCACGAAGGCCGGCGGCCAGCTCGCCGGGGCCGGGGCCGTGGCCTGGCAGTTCCAGCCACGCGGCATCGTTGCCATCACGATCGACGGCCAGGATGCGGACGACATCGCACTCGCTGCCATCGACGCGGGCGCCGATGATGTCGATACGGAAGCGGATCCGATCGAGGTGGTGACCGATCCGACCAACCTTGAAGGACTGCGCAAGTCTCTCGAAGGCGCAGGGCTGCCAATCGAGTCGGCCGAAGTGATGATGGTCGCCAAGACGCCGATCGAGGTCGACGTGCACGTTGCTCGTCAGAATCTGCGCCTCGTGGAGTGGCTCGAGGATCTCGATGATGTTCAGCGCGTGACAGCCAACTTCGATCTTCCAGCGGAGATCCTGGCCGAAGTCGCTGCGGGTTGACTCCTCTCCTCGGCACCACGTGATCGTCCTTGGCATTGATCCGGGCACGGCCAAGACCGGCTACGGCATCGTCGAGCGAGAGGGCAATCGACTTCGTCTGATCGATTACGGGTGCCTCGAGACCCTGTCCACGCAGCAGCTCCCGGAGCGCTTGCTAGAGATCCACCAAGGCGTGACGGAGCTGATCATCACGCACAAGCCGGAGCAGCTGGGCGTCGAGCGACTGTTCTTCAATCGCAACGTTCAGACCGCGTTCGCAGTAGGGCAGGCGCGCGGCGTCGTGCTGCTGGCCGCCGCGGAACATGGGCTGCCGGTCTTCGAATATGGCCCGCACGAGGTCAAGATTGCCGTGACCGGCTATGGCAGGGCCGACAAGGGTCAGGTACAGCGCATGGTCCAGGCCGTCCTGGGCATGTCGACACTACCCAAACCGGACGATGCCGCCGACGCCTTGGCAGTTGCAATCTGCCTGGCACATGCCCGCCCCATCGCCGCCTGAGCGGCGAATCCCAACGTCGTGATTGCTTTTGTCGAGGGTCGAGTCGTTGTGCTCGCGCCGGATTCGGCCGTCCTCCAGGCAGGCGGGGTGGGCTATCGCATCTTCTGTGGCCCGGGCACGCTCGCAGCGCTCCACGAGGACACCGACACGCGGCTCTTCACCCACCACCTCATTCGCGAGGACACTCAGGCGCTGTACGGCTTTCGCACCACAGAGGAGCTGGGGTTCTTCGAGCTCTTGACGACTGTTACCGGCGTCGGACCGAAGGTTGCGCTGGCCATCGTCTCGTCCCGGCCTGTCGCTGACCTCCAGCTGGCCATCCTCCAGGGCGATGAGGGCGTGTTGACGGCCGTGTCGGGAGTCGGCAAACGGCTCGCGGCGCGTATCGTGCTCGAGCTCAAGGAGAAGGTTTCCGCGGCGGGAGCGGCAGGTGCGGCTGGAGCCGGTGGCCTGTTAACCGGCTCGTCCGAATCGGAGGTCACCGCTGCGCTGAACGCCCTGGGCTACAGCGCCTCGGAGGCGCGCGAAGCAGCCCGTGGTGCCGTGGCCGCTCTGCCTGTGGGCGCGTCACTCGAAGAGCGGGTCAAGGCCGCGTTGCGCGTCCTGCGCCGCGACTGATCTAGGCAGAGGAGGAAAAAGGGTCGTGGAGGGCGTGACGCTGACGCTCGTCGCCGTCCTGATTCTGGCCGTCTTCTTCGACTACACCAACGGCTTCCACGACACGGCCAACGCCATCGCCACATCCGTGGCGACGCGAGCTCTCTCGCCGCGCTACGCGATCATCATGGCCACTTCCTTCAATTTCATTGGCGCCTTCGCGGGAACGGCCGTGGCCAAGACGATCGGATCCGGTCTCGTTGACGATTCAACTTCGACCACGACAGTGATTGCCGCGGCGTTGATCGGCGCCATTGCCTGGAACCTGTTGACCTGGTGGCAAGGCCTGCCGTCATCGAGCAGTCACGCGCTGATCGGCGGCCTCCTTGGCGCAACGTTGATCGCGTCGGGGCCATCCGCGCTAAACCCTAAGGGGATTCTGGACAAGGTGCTGATCCCGATGGTGACGTCGCCCCTTCTGGGCTATTTCATTGCGCTGGCGCTCATCGTCGCCCTGCTGTGGACCTTCCGAAAAGCGCAGCGCAGACCGATGACCGCAGGATTCCGGCGGCTCCAGATCGTTTCGGCCGGCTTCATGGCCTTCGCCCACGGCTCGAACGACGCTCAGAAGACGATGGGCATCATCACGCTCGCTCTGTTTTCAGCTGGGGTGCTGCCCAGCGTCGACGTTCCTGTGTGGGTCATCGTCGTCTCGGCCACGGCACTCTCCTTCGGCACCGCGGTTGGCGGATGGCGAATCATGCACACCATGGGTCATCGCGTCGCGAAGCTGGAGCCAGTGCATGGCTTCGCCGCTGAGACGACTGCGGCCAGCGTGATCCTGGTTGCGGCTCATTTCGGCATTCCCGTCTCTACAACGCACGTCGTCTCGGCGTCGATCCTGGGCGTGGGTTCATCGCGCGGTGTGGGCGCCGTGCGCTGGGGAGTTGCGCGCAGCATCCTCGTCGCCTGGATAGTCACCATCCCCGTCGCTGGCATCGTCGCGGCGGCATCCTGGTTAGTCCTGAACATGCTCGGGCTGAGCTGAAAGGAGTTCGCACATGGCCTTCCGGCTCATTCCGCGCGACGTGAAGTTCCTCGACTTGTTCGCTGCGGCCGGTCAGAACCTGAACAACGCAGCAGTCAAGCTACGAGACCTGGTCACGGAGTTCGACCATCTCGACGACCGCATCGCGGAGATCCAGGTTCTCGAAAAGCAGGGCGACAAAATCGACCACGAGATCAGCGCTCGACTCGAGCAAGCGTTCGTGACACCCTTCGACCGGGAGGACATCCACGATCTGACGGTCCAGGTCGACGATGTCGTCGACTACATCCAGGCCGTTGCCGAAAGCCTCCTCATATACGACGTCCATCAGCCGACAAACGAGGCGCGGTTGCTGGCAAGCCTTCTTGCCACTCAGACCAGCGAGCTGTCCGAGGCGCTCGTGAAGCTCGAGTCGATGAAGGGCCTGGGACCGCACCTCGAACGGATCCATGAGCTGGAGCACCAGGCGGACGGAATTTCGCGGGCTGCAATCGGCCGCCTGTTTCGAGAGAATCACGACCCGCTCGAAGTCATCAAGTGGCGCGAGATCTATCTTGAGTTGGAGAACGCGATCGACGCGGCCGAGGACGCCGCCGAGGCGATCGAGCGCATGGTCCACAAGCGCGTCTGACGGCCACCCGCGCCACGTGACGAAGTCGAACAAACGTTCGATTCGACCTGAAATCTGATAGACTTGGAACCGATGCAGGATGCCAGCGAAGACATCGATCAGACCCTCGCCGCGGGCTCGTTCACCGTTGAGGAAGTAGCCGCAGAGACGTCTCTGCGGCCGCGGCTGCTGGCGGAGTACGTCGGCCAGCAGAGCGTCAAGCAGAACCTCGAGATCCTGCTTGAGGCGGCCCGTCAACGCGGCGAAGCCGCTGATCACGTCCTGCTGTATGGGCCGCCCGGCCTGGGCAAGACGACATTGGCCAACATCATTGCCCGCGAGCTTGGCGTGAACCTGCACGCTACCAGCGGCCCGGCCATCGAGCGCCCTGGTGACCTGGCCGCGATCCTGACCAATCTCGAAGAGCGCGATGTCCTATTCATAGACGAGATCCATCGCCTGAATCACGCGGTTGAGGAGATCCTCTACCCCGCGATGGAGGACTTCGCGATAGACGTGATGATCGGCCGCGGGCCGTCGGCGCGGAGCCTGCGCCTTGGCCTGAAACCATTCACGGTTGTCGGCGCAACGACTCGCGCGGGACGCATCAGCGGCCCGTTGCGCGACCGATTCGGCGCCGTGTATCGGCTCGACTACTACTCGCGACCGGAGCTGGAGACGATCATTGACCGCTCGGCTGGCATCCTCGGCGTCGACATCGACCGGGAGGCAGTTGTTGTTCTCGGCCGACGTGGTCGTGGCACTCCACGCGTCGTCAACCGGCTGCTGCGTCGCGTCCGGGACTACGCGCAGGTGCGTTCCAACGGACATATCGGAGCCCAGGAAGCTGATGACGCGATGAACGCAATGGACATCGACGACGAAGGACTCGACACCACTGATCGTCGGCTCCTGGCAGCCATCGTCCAGAAGTTCGCGTCCGGACCAGTTGGCGGCGCCGCCGTTGCAGCGGTCATTGGCGAGGAAGTCGAGACGATCGAGGACGTGTACGAGCCGTACCTGCTTCAACTTGGCTTCCTTGACCGCACTCCCCAGGGACGTGTCGCAACGGAGAGCGCTCGGGAGCATCTGCGTTCGCTTGGCTACGAGATCCCGCCGCCCAGACGAGCCGAACGTGTTGACTCGGGCCTGTGGGATGGGGTGACCGCAGAAGGTCGGACCGAATCGGAAACGATGGCGTGACGACAGAACACACACAGGCAGCCGCGCCGCTGCCGCCGCCAGTCACGGTCGAGCTGGCCGTGGCCACGCGCGGCCTTGTCAAGAGCTATGGCAGACACAAGGCGCTCGTCGGCCTGGATATGTCAGTGCCGCGCGGCAAGGTCTACGGCTTCCTCGGCCCCAACGGCTCAGGGAAGACGACCGCGCTGCGCTTGCTTACGGGGCTCCTCCGCCCAAACGCCGGCACCATCGCGCTCTTCGGCGTCCCGTACACGTGGCACGACCGCAAGCGCCTCTTTCGAGTTGGATCGCTGATCGAGACACCGTCGTTCTATCCGTACTTATCGGGCTCCGACAACCTGCGCGTGCTGTCTGCCGCCGGGCCGCCCACGGACGTCAGCAGGATCGGCCAGGTGCTCGAGTACGTGGGCATGGGCGGCCGTTCAAAGGACCCGGTCCAGACTTACTCGTTGGGCATGAAGCAGCGCCTCGGGATCGCTGCGGCGATGCTCTCGGATCCGGACCTGCTGCTTCTCGACGAACCCGCCAACGGACTCGATCCGGGCGGCATGGTCGCCATGCGCGAGACGCTGCGCTACTTCACGCAGGACCTGGGCAAGACGGTGGTGATTTCCAGCCACCTGCTCCACGAAGTCGAGCTGCTCGCGGATGTCGTCGGGATCATTGATCGCGGCCGTCTGTTGCGCGAAGGTGATCTCCAGCAGCTGCTCGCGGATGCCGGCCGAGTCAAGGTGCGCGTCGCGCTGCACGAGATGTCACTCGCCGCGGAGGTGCTTCGCAGGCTGGCGCCGGACCGGCCCCTGTACGGCGTGGACAGCGGCGAACAGGCCGGCTGGTTCACCGTCGGTGTCACACCAAATCGCGCGACGGAGATCAACCGCGCGCTCGTGGAGGCCGGCATCTACGCATCCGGTCTGGAACCAGGGAGTGACCTCGAATCGATCTTCCTTGAGCTGACAGGCACCGGCGGCTCCGTCCACGATCGGCCCGGCGAGGTGGCGCCCATGGGTGGTCCGTTGCCCGGTACAAATGCGCCCTCGGCTCCGGTTCAGCCGCCCGTACAACCGGGGCAAGACGCGTGATCGGTCTCGTCCGCGCGGAGCTGCTCAAGATCCGACGCCGCCAGGCGACCTTGGTCCTGCTTGTCGTCGCACTGGTGCTGGCCACGGTCATCTTTCTCGCAACCGGCGCCTACTGGCAGATCTCTGGCCTGATCTCGTTTCCGCAGGCGTACGTCTTCTTCCAGCAGTCGATCTTCCAGGTCGGCGGCCTGATCGCGATTGTCTTCGCCGCGGCGTACGTTGGCGCCGATTGGAACTGGGGAGTGCTGCGCAATGTCGTCGCACGCGGAGAGGGCCGTGAGCGCTATCTGCTGGCAAAGTTCATTGCACTGACCATCGTCCTCGCCCTCGCGACCCTGCTGATGTTCGCCGTGTGCTTCCTGCTGGTGTACGTCCAGGGCGCCATTTACAACGTGCCCGTGGCGAGCCCGCTAAGGGCGGATGGGCTCCAGGACCTGGTGGTCTGGGTCGTGGTCGGATTCCCCGTTCTCCTCCAGAGAGCTGCGATCGGCTTTGCGGTCGCCGCCATCTTCCGCAGCCAGCTGGCGGGTGCCGTAGTGGGCATCGTGCTGTTCCTCGTTGAAGCGGTTGTGACAACCATCCTGACGGTTCTGACGTTCGGATCGAGCATCGCCAACGGCGGCCTTGGAGATGGACTGGGCAACGGCCCCAGCATCCAGACGACTGGGCCTGAATGGTTCCAGTTCTTGCCGATCAGCATCGGCGGCAACGTTTTCGGTGCGCTGCCTGGCGCGGGCGGCATCAACTCGGGCGACGTCAGCGCGCTGCTGTTGCGCCCCGTGCCATTCCCGATTGCGATGACCGCCGTCGTCATCTATCTCATCGCGGCGGTCGGCATTGCGCTCATTGCGCTGCGTCGCCAGGAGATCGCTTGACCCAAGTCGGGTTGGCACCCGTCTCCAGCCTGCCGCTCACCTTCGACGTTCTCCTGCCCGCACCCGCGGACAGCTCGACGCGAGCCCGACTGGGCAACGTGCGTACGCCGCACGGTGACATCCAGACGCCGATCTTTATGCCCGTCGGTACGAACGCAACGGTCAAGGCGCTCGATCCCGACGATCTTGTGGAGGTCGAGGCGCAGATCATCCTGTGCAACACGTACCACCTGTACCTCCGCCCGGGCCACGAGCGGATCGAGCGGCTTGGTGGACTGCACGAGTTCATGGCCTGGCGGCGGCCCATCCTGACCGATTCGGGTGGCTACCAGGTCGTCAGCCTTGGCGACTTCCGCTCCGTCGACGACGATGGCGTTACCTTCCGGTCGCATCTCGATGGCTCGACCCATCGCTTCACGCCCGAGCACTCGATCGCCGTCCAGGAGGCGCTCGGCTCCGACATCGCGGTGTGTCTCGATCAACCCGTTCCTCCGCACTCTTCGTCCCGTCGCGAGGTGGCGGAGGCGATGGTCCGCACCCACTCGTGGGCGGAGCGG
>JBBQEC010000133.1:0-6901 GCA_038320305.1 Candidatus Limnocylindrales bacterium
TCACCGCGCAGAATTCTATGCGCGGCGCGTCGCCTCAGAAGGGCTCGTGCCAGAGGTTGCGAACCTGGCTGCTGCCGCGCTTGTACGGCACCATGAAGCCGGAAGGCATCGCAGTGTCATCGATCCCGCCGCCGCCCTCGCCGAGTCCGGGGCCGCTGAAGGCGATGACGAGCTGATGCCAGATCCATTTCCCATAGGAACGGAGGCGGCGGCTGGCCGGCCCGCGCTGGGGAGCGCTCGGCCCCTCGGCCCGGATGGCCACAGGCTCCGGAGCCTTGACCGCGATGGGAACAGATCTGTTGAGTGCGACGACCATGGCAATCCCTCGCCGTTAGTTCGATGTCGAACGTTCGAGGTCGAACGATAACCGACTCCCCGCGCCCCCATCAACCTTGGCTGCGATTTCTTATTGTTTCCGCGGATCCGAAGCCGTTGGCTAGTCGAGCTCTGCGAGGGGATGCCGCCACCGAAGCCCTGCAAAGCGGCTGAAGTCGCGGTCAGCTGTCACGAGGGTGCCGCCCGAGTTGATTGCGAGGGCCGCCAGGTATGCATCCGGGACCAGGTTGCCCTTGGCTCCTGACGCTCGACACAGGCGTTCGAAGATCTGCCAGTGACGGTCTGTCGGGCCTACGCTGATCGCCATGGGCTGCCCCCGGACGGCGTTCGCGAAGGCCAGCGCTGAGTCGATAGGTGCGGGTGGGTCGAACACCTTGGGGTGGGTGACCACGCGCACAAAGCCGCTCAAGACGAGCTCCGACACTCCCACCGGCTCGTCCGATGCGAACGCTGCGAGCAGCCATGCGCGGTACTGCGCGTGTTCGGGCGCCGCCTCCCGGAAGGCGTAAACGTAGACATTGACGTCGGGAATGATCAGGGCGCGGATCCTTCCATGACATCTAGGAGAGCCGCACTGTCGTCCAGGTCGACCCCCGGTTGCAGCCGGCCGCCAGGCAGCATGGGCAGCTCCGGAACAGGACCAGAACGCTGACGATCGCGTTGTGCAAACGTGGCCCTGAGGGCGTCCTCGACCACCGCGTTCAGCGTGGTCCCTGATCGTGCCGCGCGCGATTTCGCCTCTGCCAGGAGCTCATCATCGATCTTGATCGTGGTCCGCATGCATCAAAGCATCAACACCAGTCATCAAGATGTCAAGCACCCTTCAGGCGTCGGCAGGCAGAAGCCGGAACGATTGCCCGCTGCGGCGTCGGATGGTTCGGAAGTGACGTTCATCAAGAGTCAGGACGTCCGAGACCCCATGGCGATCAGCCAGAACGACGATCGGGGCGTCGGCCAGACCAAGACCGACGCTCTCGTATTTGCGCACCAGCTCGATGGCCGTCGTGACGTCTTCGGATCCGAAGGCCTCAAGTTGGTACGCGCCATCCGCGACCTCATCGAGGAACGCCAGCTCTGCTCCAGATCCGACACGCGTGGCCAGGAGGTAGTCGAGCTCTGCCAGGACGAACGGTGAGAGGAGGAGCGGCGGCTCAGCGTTACGCAGAGACTTGGCGGCGGCTTGGTGCTGGTGCTGGCTGGAGTCGATCGCCGCCAGAAGTCCGCTGGTATCGAGAAGGATCAATTCTCACCGAGTCCTCGCAGCGCCTCGTCAACTCGCTCGGCCAGATCTGGCTGGTCGCTTGCGAAAAGCGGCAGACGCGGCACCCGTGGCTCATCCCGGGCGGTGACAAGCGCGATCCCTTCCCTGATCAGATCTGCCTCGCTCCGGTTGCGCCGACGAGCGGCCCGGCGCAGAGCCTCCTTCATCTCCGCGGGCAGGTAAACCGTCGTCTTGTCCACGCCATACATGATGCCATACGTTACTCACGCTCACTTATCCGCCGCTTATTCGGAGCCGCGTAACATCAGCGCAGCCGCGATCTTCTGAACGCGGCGCCTATCCAGAGCGGCCCGAGAGTCCTGGCTCGTTGACGGCCCAGCAACCACCGACACCCTCAAAGTCGGAACGGTGCCACTGCCAGGTGCGATAGGAGACGAGGAATGTCTACGAATCCTGCCAATGGCGTCAGCGCGCGTCCTGATCCAGAGCGTGAGGAGATGGCGCAGGCCATCCGCAATCTGTCGTCGCTCGTCGCCGTGGCCCGGGCCGTGTCCGTGGCGAGCGAGTCAATGCAGCTCCATCTACGTCGAGCGCCGGGGCGCCCTGTACCGCTGGAGTCCCGCCCATCGCGGCGGCCCTTACCCACTCCTGCGCATCACGGCCAAGTTCCTCCAGATGGACCACCACGGCCTTTTGGTCCCGTGCCGCCCACTCGACGGCGAGTCCAAGGCCGGCTTCGGCCCCGACGGCATCTGGGAGGGCGTCTGCATCGTGGGCACCAAGGAGGACGAGTCGGATCCGCCCGACGCTTGGGCTCTACTCGAATTCGACGGCGTGATGCCTGCGCCGGAAGTCGAGGCACGCATCACCGACGCGCTCGCTGACCGTGATGGACTGCCAGGATGGAACGCCCCACACGGCGGATAAGCCGCAGCGCTCACAAGTGCCACTAGGTGCGGCTGACGAGGTTGACAACTGCCACGCCGTGGCGCGGCAGGTCCTCATCGAAGGTGTAGAGCGGCAGCGCGCGCGCCCATTCGGAGGTGGCCGCGATCAACGCGTCGGGAAGTGGGCTGCGCGGCAGCGACCGTGCCCGGACCAGCGCGTTCAACGCGACGGCCTTCGGCAGACCGAGCAACTCGATATTCGCCCGCGTCAGCAGGTCGATCAAAGTTTCGAGAACGACCGCTCGCTCGACTCCGTATTGAGTGCGCAGCACGTG
The DNA here is from genome assembly GCA_038320305.1 of Candidatus Limnocylindrales bacterium. GTDB lineage: Bacteria > Chloroflexota > Limnocylindria > Limnocylindrales > CSP1-4 > JALYGJ01. Next base: position 2,781 of record JBBQEC010000133.1, read on the forward strand.
GGCGGTTTCGACCAGCGCGACCACGCTGATGCCGATTTCCGTCTGGGCGTTGTCAATCAGCTTTGCTGCCTGCGCTGCTTGATCTTCCGGGGTGCCGACCAGGTAGCGGACCACGACCGACGTGTCGACGGAGATCAAGCCGAGCGGTCAGGATCCGGCGCGTTCGCCGCCGCTTCACGAAGGGCCGGCCAGCTCTCATCGGATGGGCTGATGGCTACCTTGTCGCGCAGGACGCCGGCAAGTGATCGCCGATGTGGCGCGGGCACGAACTCGACAACCAGCCGCCCTCCCTCGACGCGTTGGATCGCCTGGTCGCCGGCATAGACGCCCAGCTCCTCGCGGATCTGCTTCTCGATAGTGAACTGCCCGCGCTCTCCTACTCGACTGCTCAATACATACCTCCGCTTCCGAATCATACCGCGTACTGCACGAAGATCCTTGACAGCCGAGCCGGCCGGAGAAGTCATTGTCCGAAACGCGCGGATCAGCGGATCGGTCGGTCCACGTGCGCGACGACTCCCGGACTAGCTCCGCGAATCGCCCGGTCGATCTCATCCGCGATAGGGCCGATCTCAGCAAGGCGACTGCCCGGCACGAGTACGACCGCGATGCCGGAGACAGCGATGTTCCGCTGGGCAGGCAATCCGCGATCCGCGGTGACCAGAACCGTGTAGCCAGCAGCAATTGCCCTGCGGATCAGAGCGCCATTGTCCAAACCTGCGAAGCCGGCATCCTTCACGGTCGTAACTTCATGGCCTGGCAACATGTCCGCCAGTCCGGCGGGCAGCATCTCGTCGAGCAGGACCCTCACGCCAATGTGCGGGCGGCGGCTTGCTCCTTGGCTGTCTCGAGCACCGTCGCGACCTGCCCGCGAGTTACCGTCGGGAACTGGTGCAGAAACTCATCAACGGTTTCACCAGCTGCAAGATATTCAAAGAGGATCTCGACCGGCACGCGCGTGCCCGCGAACACGGTCGCCCCCCAAGCGCGCCCAGGTGATCGCGTAACGACGTTTGGGGCTGTGCTCATCAGCGCCATCATGCCACGCTGGCAGTTCGAATCGATGACATTCCGCAGCCAAACTAGTCGCGCTCCCTTATCAACTGCTTATCTGCGCTCCGCATCGAGGTCGTGGCCAACGGATTTCATGTCGTCGTAACCGACGAGCCTGCACAATGGCGGCGCAGAATCTTGTTATGAGCGATACGGGCACCTCTTTCCCGAGGATGTGTGCGTGGAATGCGGGTGCGAGTTGCGGCCGTTTGAAGATTTGCCCGATTGGGGCGACCGCCGTGAGTAATCTCGACGATCTTGGTCAACCCAGAACCGCCTCGGCGTCTGCTCAGGAATGAAGAGGTTGCTCGGCGACCGCCTGGCGGGCGCTGTATGGGGACACCTGGTTGGCGATGCGGTCGGCGTTCCGTACGAATTCGGGCCGCCGATGGACCCGGCGCAGGTGGCGATGCTCGGGTACGGATCGCACAATCAACCGGCGGGCACCTGGAGCGACGATGGCGCCTTGATGCTTGCACTGCTCGACTCACTGCTCGAAAAGGGCTTCGACACGACCGATCAAGCCGAGCGCGCACTGGCCTGGTACCGAGATGGTGCATACACGCCTGACGGCAATCGGTTCGATGTTGGGGACGCGACGGAGGCGGCCATCCGACGCTTCGCCAACGGGACGCCGGCAGAGGAATGCGGTTCGGAGGATGCAGGAGGTAACGGCTCTTTGATGCGCATCCTGCCACTCGCACTGGTCGAACGGAACGGTCCCGTCGAGAGCCTCATCGACCATGCGCAGAGAGCGTCCAGGGTCACGCACGGGGACGGTCGTGCCGATGTTTGCTGTGCGCTCTATTCGTTGATTGCTCGTCGACTCCTGGCCGGTGACGCTCCACCGGAGGCTCTCCAGGCGGCGACAACGACTTTGCGCGATCACTACGCCTCCACTGTTTTCGCAGCCTACTTGGGGGACCATCTCGATTTCGTCCTCGCATACGAGGAACGCGCCGGGCGAGGTCGGGTATGGGACAGCTTTTGGTCCGCTTGGGATGCTTTCGCGGGCTCCGACTCCTACGAGCAGACGATCAGGCGCGCGGTTGCCTACGGCGACGACACCGACACGACCGCCGCGATTGCCGGCGGCCTGGCGGGCATCTATTGGGGAATTGGTGGCATCCCTACCGAGTGGATGACCGCGATGCGCGGCAAGGAAGTCGTCGCGCCGTTCCTTGCCAAGCTGCTCGCGACGGCTGCGTGATGGGAGGCGAGATCCGCGTCGACTGGGTAAAGCTCGACTCGGTTCCGGGTCTTCGTGAGGCGCCAGGGAAGATCGGGATGACCTTCCTGCCGGGCAAATGGAGCCACGGCATCGCTGGTGAGCATCGGCGTGATCTCGAGGCGGACGTCAGTCGTCTGCGCGACTTTCACGGCGTCGACGAGTTCCTGTTGCTGGTCGAGAATCCGGAGTTGGTGCACGCCCGAGTTCCGACGGTCGCCGACGTCATGAAGGCGCATTCGCCGATCTGACCGTGAGATTGACAAGTTCGCCTTATTCGGTATCGTGGCCGTACAACGAAGTTGGAGAGCAAGATGGAGATCACCAAGCCGTTCTACTCGCCCCATGAGGTGGCCGCCATCGCCGGCGTTCATCCCTCGACCATCCTGAACTACATCGCGGCCGGCCGACTGTATGCCGTCAAACTGTCGGAGCGGACCTATCGCATCCCGGCGCGCGCGGTCCTGCGCCTGCTTGCGCCCGAGCAGCTCTCCGAGCCTGTGCTGATCAATGAAACGAATGACGCGAGCAATCGAGCGGTAGACGAGGAGATCGAGGCGGTCGACCTGGTCGGTGCATGACCCTCTTGTCGGCCCACGGCTTCGAGCAGCGGGTGGCGCAGCTAGGGACACGGCTCGACCAGCTAGGCACAACCGCGATCAAGATCAGCGGTACACGGAACCGCAAGCTCGTCGCCGAGTCCGTCGCCCCGGGCGTGCCCGGGTTGCCCGAGCTGGCGCGGTTCCGTTACGAGGAGTGGTTGCGCGGCCTGCCTGATGGCGGGTTCGTGCGCGTTCGATACAACTTCAACTACTTCGACCTGTCCGCGGGCGGATCGCGCGGCTACCACCTGCGCGAGCTCGCGCCAGGCGGGGGCTACCAGCCTCACGCCAAGTGCGTCGGTGCTGACGGGTCAGGCGACGAATCAGCACACTACTTCGCCTACGAGATGGACCTCTGGGCGGCCCATGACGAGTTCGAGGCGCAGTACATGGCCGAGCGCGCGATCGTGTGTCGCGGGCTCACGCGGCTGGACTGAAGCGCCCGTTACGCGAGCGTCGCGGTTCCGCAGGGCCGAGCGGGGGCGGACCGGTCCGCCGGAACTTGACGCGCGCTCTGCCGCACATTAGAATGCGCTGAAACGCACGAGGACGAGATGACCAGGCTCCAAGCGCTTATGCATGAGCAGCGCGCGACTTACACCCAGATAGCGACACGGGCGCAGCTGCAGCCGCGCACAGTGAGAATGCTCGCGACTGGCGAGACTGCGCTCGACAACGTGTCGGTCAACACGGTTCGCCGGATCGCGTCGGCCTTGTCTGTGCCAGTTGCTACCCTGCTCGAGGAAGCGACGGCGCATTCGGGAGACGACTCTCGCCCGCGATCGGAGCGGCTCGGCGCGGCAATCGCGAGCACTATGTGGCCGACGACGCGACGAGCATATCTGTCGCCTGTCGAGGCTGACGCGCACGACGACATCGCCGACGCTAACCCGGACGAGTTCTTCGCCGGCATGACGCCGATCAATGCTCGACGCGGCTGAGGTCTACCGCCGCGTCGACGAGTCGGACGAGCTCTCGTCGGGCGACATCGCCTACCTGACCCTGGCCCGCACGCGCGTCGTCGGCGAGGGGCCGCCGGGGGACGCCTTCGACCCGCTCGGCCGCATCCCCGCCTACCCTCGCCCGCTGACGCAAGAACTGCCGCACGATCGCGAAATCGCCCTCGATGTGATCTTCGCGCTCGTCGTCACTCATTCGTGTGAGATCGATCGCCAGAAGAACCTCGAGGTCTCAGCTGACCATTTCGACTGCCGCCTGACGGTCGCCCCGATAGTGCC
>JBBQEC010000134.1:0-6833 GCA_038320305.1 Candidatus Limnocylindrales bacterium
CGGCGAGGAGGGCACGTTTCCTCGCCGCCCCGACCGGTTCGAGCGCCGCCGCTAGCACTTGCAGGGCACCGCTGCCCACGGCGACGCTCTCACCAACGTGAGCGATCCAGCGCTCGCCGACCAGGGCCAGCCGAACGGGAAACCCGCCCAGCGTGAAGTCCGTCGACCATCGTGTTTTGCTCACGTCCCGAACCTTGAGCCCGGGCTGTGACACCTTGTGTGTCACAGCCTCGCGAGCCGTTCAGGCTTTCTGAGCGCGCAAATCCAAAAAATTAGGGATCCGTTGCCAGCGCCCGCCGGGAACGTCCATCGCGTCGGGGACTTCTGTCATTCGGTCGACCTTGAGACCCGCGCTCGAAAGCGCACGGAAATACGCCTGCAACGGTCTGTGCTCGCTATTGAAGATCATCGACATCCCGCCGCGCACATAGGGCTTGCCGCCGATGCGGCGCGGCTCGAGATACGACCCTGCCACCACGAAGGGAGCGTCCGGCTCCCGACCCTGGAACTCGCCCGCCGATGCGAATGGATGGACGATTGCAAGGCACAGATAGCCACCGTCAACGAGCACGCGAGCCATCTCGCTGATCGCCGCGTCGTAGCGATCGATGTCCTGAAGCGCCATGAACGCCGTGACGAGCGAGAACGTCGAGTCACCGAACGGAAGCTCGGCTGCGTCTGCGACGGTGTACTCGCCGTCCGGATCCGCCTCGCGCGCGAACCTGATCAGAGTCGCAGAGGCATCGACTCCGGCGACCTCGTAGCCCCACGACTTGAGGTCACGCGGTAGCCGACCTTCACCACACCCGACATCCAGGGCTCGGCCTGCAGGCTTCGGAAGCAGTGTCCGGAAGATGTCGCGGTGGAAGGTCCAGTAGCTGTCGTGACCCGGCTTGCGCGCCCACGCGACCCAGCTCTGGGCCTCCTTGTCCCACTCATCTGCGAGAGGGCTCGATCTGCCCTCGGCGGCGTCGGGATCCTCAGTCAGCGGCACTTGCACCTCATATCGGCACGATCTTTAACCTGACGCTTTGCCAGCCGGGACTTCAGATGCCGAACATGTCGCGGCAGGCATCGAGGCCCGTGACCTCGACGGACGGCCGCTCGCGCGCCTGCCACATCTCGCGCGTCATCAGGAAGCGCTGCTCCTGCCGCGGCACTCCCCGCGGGGCCATCCACTGGTAGCCGTTGTCGGCGTAGCCGAGCGAGCGCGAGACGCCGATCGAAGCGGCGTTGTCCATGAACGCCTCGCTCGTGGCCTGCTCAGCGCCAAGGTGGTCGAACGCGAACGACAGCGCTGCTGAGCGCATCTCTCCGCCGATCTTGCGTCCTTGAAAGCCACGACCCAGCCACGACCCGGTGCCGACGCTCTTGAATACGGAGAACCCCTCGGCGCGAATGCCTTGCGTGCCGACCAGCTGACCGTCAACCCAGACGGCAAGGTCAAGGACCCACAGGGCGGCCGACCACGTCGACCGCGTCTGCCAGTGGTATTGCATGTAGTCGCGTTCGAACTGAGGGCTGAGCTTGTCGGTCCAGGCAAAGCCAAAGGGCATGGACTCGCTGTCGTGAATGCCAGCCTTGGCCAGGTCGAGCATCTCGACGAGCTCATCTTCTGTTGGAAGCCGCAACTCAAGGCGCGGCGTCCGAATCACAAGGCCAAACAACGGCCACGCGTCAACCAGCCCGGAGCGCAGTTCCTCCATGGCGGCGAGTGTAGACAACGCCATATCGGAGCTCCTCCCGTACAGTCGGGCGTGTGAGTTTTATGTCCCGGGTGACAGGCGCACGCATCCTTCAGCCTCTGCGCCACCGGGACTTCGCGCTGCTCACAGGCGGCCGAACAGTCTCGCTCGTGGGCGACGGCTTCTTCTACGTCGCCCTGGCGTGGCAGGTCTACAGCATCAGCAACGACCCGACCGCGCTCTCGATCGTGTTCCTTGCCGCGTCGATCCCGCTGGTGGCGTTCGTCCTCATCGGCGGCGCACTGACCGACCGTCACGACCGCCGCGTGCTCATGATCAGTGCCGACATCGTGCGCGGCCTGGCCGTCGGGACCCTGGCGTTCCTGTCCATCTCCGGCCAGATCGAGCTGTGGCACATCGCGGTCGTTGCTGCCATCGGTGGAAGCGCGAGCGCGTTCTTCAATCCGGCCTCAACGGCGATCGTGCCGGACGTATTGCCAGCCGCGGAGCTGCCCCAGGCGAATGCCCTCTTCGGTGTCCTGCGCCGGATGACGGTCTCGCTTATCGGGCCTGCCATTGGCGGCGTTGTCATCGCGCTCTACGGGCCGGGTCCGGCGTTCCTGATCGATGCTCTGACCTTCGGCTTCTCGGCAGTCGCGATCTTTGCCATCCGGGCTCGGCCGGACGTGAGTCATGCGGCCGGTACCGGCGCCCGCGAAACCGTCCATCAGATGCGCGAAGGCTTCATTTACATCCGCACCAAGCCGTGGATCTGGGCCACGCTCGTCGCGGCGATGCTCAGCCTGCTCTTCTTCATCGGCCCGGTGCAGGTCCTGATGCCATACCTGGTCAAGAATAGCCTGGGTCTTGGCCCAGAGGCACTCGGCACGATCCTGGCGTTTGGGGCCGTTGGTGCGATCGCGATGGCGCTCGTCATCGGCCATTTCGGCTTGCCGCGCCGGCGCGTGACCTTCATGTACCTGGGCTTCACCCTGGGTGTCGCGGGCATGGCCGGCTACGGCTTGATGACCGGGCTGTGGCAGGCGTTGATCATCTGCGCCGTCACGAACGCTTTCTTCGAGCTGGGCGACGTGATCTGGACGACGATGCTCCAACAGCGCGTGCCGCGCACGTTCCTGGGCCGCGTGTCGAGCCTCGACTGGATGCTGTCGACCGGGCTGGTGCCACTGTCGTACGCCTTGACCGGACCTGTCTCCAGTGTGCTCGGCCCGGGCCCCACGATGGTTGGTGGCGCACTCGTCGGCGCGGTGCTGATGGGCGCGCTGTTCTTCGTGCCCGGCGTTCGCGATCCGGAGCGGGAGCCGCTCGATGCAGGATTCGACTCAGGGCAGGGCGGCGAGAACCTTGTTGGCCTGTGACAGAGTGACGTTGTCGATGATGAACAGGATGTCGTCATGCGCGTAGAGGTAAGAGACAGCGCCAGTCAGGGAGTCCGACCAGTGGCTGACATTCTTGCCGCCCAGGGTGACGGGGTCGAAGCTCGCGAACTTGGGTCTGCCCGGCGAAACCGCGCTCGACAAAGCCCCGACAACCGGCAGCAGTTCCGATCCGGAGTGGCCGGGCAGACGAAACGCTGTGATCTCCACGGCGAGGCCATCGACCTGGGCCTGGGCCGAAGCGACACGCAGGTCCGTGAGCGTGAACCCCGCCGGCACGGTCGCCAGTGCGGCATCGACCGACCCTTCGCCCCCCAACGAACAGACAGTCTCGATCCAGCGACCGGAAGCAAGATCGACCAGCGGCTGACCGTCTAACAGCACCGGAAATGTGGCCTCAAGCGCGCGATCGGGCGTCAGGGGGAGCGTGTCGCCCGGGTTGTCGCGCGGCACGGGCGCGATCCCCGCGCACGGACCGCTCGCAGGCGCAACGAGTGACGCAGCCGGCGCATCTGAATCGCAGCCCACGACGACAACGGCCGCGATCAGTACAAGCACAAGCCAACGCACCGGGCGGAGTCTAGGTATAAACAGCGCGTGAGCGAAGGAACGGTCCGTCAGCGACTCGGGCGACGCTTTGACAATGCCGAGCAGCGCGCGATCAAGCGCCTGTGGATCGAGCACTCGATCGCCGAGGACAAGCGCGACATCCCAGGCTTGCTCGCCACGTTGGCTGACGGGTGCCTCTACGAGATGATCCCAACCCGCCAGCGCTGGGAAGGTCGCGATGGTGCGCGCCAGTTCTACACGGAGCTGTTCGCGGCATTTCCCGACAACCGATTCGAACTGACCGACATCGTCATCGGGCCGCAGGGAGTATTTGAGGCTGTCCGCCTGACGGGCACAAATCTCGGGCCGTGGGCCGGCGCACCGCCGTCGAGCATGCCGGTCGATATGCAGGTGCTGATCCTGTTTCCGTGGGATCCAGAGTCACAAAGGTTCCTGGGCGAGCGGATCTGGTTCGACCGGGGTCAGATCCGTCCGGACAGCACCGCAGCGAGCCGCTCGTAGTCGGACCCGTCGTTGTAGATCTGGGCACTGACGCGCAGTAGCCGGCGGTGCGCAGCGCTGTCGCCCGGCGTGTGCGGCCACGAATACACAGGCACTTCGATTTGATCCTCATCAAATAATGCGTCATGCAGCGGATCAAGCGGATAGGTCGCGCCTTCGCTCGCCCCTGCCGGCATTCCTGCCGCGGGCGGCTTGAAACCGGCCGGTAGCTCTACGACAGCGAGCGCACCCATCATGTCCTCGGGTGCCAGCGCGACATCGGCGCCCAGCGCGGCCAGAAGCTTGCGCCGACCATCGAGAACTCGGCTCCGATTGGCAGCTCGCAGGTCCGACCAACCGCCGGGCAAAAGACCAGACATGAACTCGAGCGCCGACGGGATGGAGAGGTACGGCGTGGGATCGCCGGTGCCACCCCAATCGAACTCGAGCCGGAAGCGCGACCGATCGCCGCGCACAGAGTTCGTTCCGTGCGAGATGACCAGCGGACGGATCGATGCCTGGCGGTCGCGGCGGACGTGCACAAAGGCGCTGCCCTTGGGTGCGCACAGCCACTTGTGGGCATTGCCGGTGTAGTAGGCGGCGCCCAGGGCGGAGATATCGAGCTCGACCATGCCCGGCGCATGCGCGCCGTCGACGAGCGTGTCGATGCCGCGTTCGTTGAGGGCACTGACGATATCCGCGATCGGGAAGACGAGGCCGGTGGGGCTCGTGACGTGGCTGATGACGGCCAGCCGCGTCCGGTCAGTGACGCCGGCGAGGATCGCCGCGGTCACCTCCTCTGCCGAATGGATCGGCAAGGCGATGCTGGCGACCACGACACGTCCATTGGCTTTGCCGGCAACGAAACGCATCGAGTTCAGGCACGCGTTGTACTCGTGGTCGGTGGTCAGGATCTCATCGCCGGGTGCGAGCTCGAGCGATCTGACGATCGTGTTCACGCCGGTCGTGGCATTTGGCACGAAGGCAAGGTCGTCTGGGTGAGCGTTGAGAAATCGGCCCAGCGCGGCGCGCGCACGATCGAGATGCCCTTCGAGCTCGCCGTCGAGGAACCTGATCGGGTGGCGCTCCATGCGCGTGCGCAATTCCGACTGCTGTTGCAGCACTGGCCACGGGCACGCACCGAACGCGCCGTGGTTGAGGTACGTGATGTCCGGATCGAGCGGCCAGTAACGCAGGTAGTCGCTGTTCACTGTGTGAGTATCTACGGATGTGCGGGCGGATGACGATGCGGACGAACCCGTCTGCCTTGGCCGAGATGTTCGATGCGGAGCTCCGCGACACTGAAGCTGCGGCACTCGAGGAGCTCGGGCCGCGCTATAACGTGGCCCCCACCCAGCCGATCCCGGTCATCGTCCAACGCGATGACGGCCGCGCCTTCGAGATGCACCGTTGGGGCATCGTCCCGTCGTGGTCCAAGTCGATGGCCAGTGCTGGCGCGCGCTTCATCAACGCGCGGGGCGAAACCGTCGCCACGAGCCCGGTATTTCGCAACTCATTCCTGCGTCGGCGCTGCGTGATCCCGGCCGACGGCTTCTACGAGTGGCGCCGCGAGGGCAAGCGCAAGCAGCCGTTCTTGATCCACACACCATCAGATGCGCCACTCGCGTTCGCCGGGCTGTGGGCGCCTTGGAAGGATGAGTCGACGCGTCAGTGGCTGCTCTCCGCGTCAGTGGTCACGACTGCGGCGAACGCGACGGTCAGCCTGCTGCACAATCGAATGCCCGTGATCCTCGACGGCGCCGCCTGGCGGCTGTGGCTCGACCCGGACTTGCGCGACGAGGGCCTGCTTCGGTCGCTGCTCGAGCCGGCATCCGATTCATTGCTCGAGCTGCGGCCGGTGTCGCCGCTGGTGAACAACGCCAACAACGAAGGCCCGGGGCTGCTCATCGCCGAGAGCGACTCTGCAGTCGCTGAGAATCGCGCGCCGACGCTGACCCTTTTCGATTAGGCCTTACGCGCCGGGCTCAGGCTGCCACGGCACCCACTCGCGGCCGTTCCACCAGCGATGCCACAGCCGGCCGTCGCGGCCGGACGCAAAGACATCGAGGCGATCCGCGCCCGACGAAGACGCGGCCGGCTGCCCGGTCAGCTCGCCTTCAAGGGTGTCCCACGCATGCCAGGATGTGCCATCCCAATATTTATTCCAAAGCTGGCCGTCGTCGAAGATGGCAAAACACCTCCATCTCGTTCGCGGTCCATGAAGTGACGGCAGGATCAGACGCGAGAGTTCCGCCGAGCGACTCATCGGTCGACCAGTCGCTGCCGTCCCAAGCGCGGTGCATGAGCGATCGGTCGGTCTCGACCCAGAACAGATCAATCCGTCCCGGCCCCCGAGAAACCGCAGTCATGCCTTCCATCGTCGCCGCCTGACTGCGGGATCGGTTGTCCACAATCAGGTCAGGTTAAGCGTTTGACTCGACCTCCGATCCGTGCGAGTCTGCGCCCAACGCCGATTGGTCCCAGCCAGATCGGAGTGTGGGGAGGAATGATGTTCTCGGCAAAGGCGACCGCCACCCATAGCGGGCTCTGGCGGAGGTCTCGTAGCACCTTGTTCGCCGCGTTTGTGGTCGCGCTGATCGGCCTTGGGCAATCGGGCGCCGCTGTATTCGGCGCTGACCCGGTCCCCGCCACGTCCCCAGCGGAGCCATCCGGACCACTGACGCCTGACCAGCAGCGCGTC
>JBBQEC010000135.1:0-6816 GCA_038320305.1 Candidatus Limnocylindrales bacterium
TCGTGGAACGAACGGCACCCGGCCTACCGGGTCACCGCGCCGTCGAGTGGCTCCGCGCCCTCGGTGAGTCAATGGAAACGGCAGACGTATCGAAGGAGAAGGAAGAACTGATGCACGCCATCGACGAACGGATCACCGTGGCCGGCCCCGAAATCGTGGGAGTCCGGCTGACCCAGGCGGCCTACGCGCACGGATTGGCGCTGGCGCTGCCCGAACAGGTTGAAATGGCGCGCCCGACAGGACTCAAGCGCGCGAGTGCCCGAGATCTAGGTTCGCTCTACGAAGTCGTAGGCGGCGAGGAGCGCCGTCCACCTGGATTCCCGGGTCGTCCGCTCGTCGTTCTGCTGCGGCAGAGCTACCCACTCGCGCATCGTGCGCTTCCCGATGGTGACGGGCTCTGCTCCATCGACATCGATCAACCGGCGCACTTCATCCGCGGGCAGTTTCACGATCAGGCGACCAGTGCGCCCCACGAAGGCGAAGAACGAGCCCTCGACCTTGGCTCCCTCGCCGTTGAACATTCGTCCGAAGTGGCGCGCCGCGCCGGCTCCCACGTTCTACACCAATGGTCAACCTCGGGATCGACAGGCAGGACGGTCGAAATGGATTCGTATGCCGCTGGGTGTCATGCGACAGGCAGCTGTTTGCGGCCCCGACCGTAGGATCGCGGCAGGAGGTACGCCGCCATGCCACAGAAGGAACACCTGCTGAGCGTCAGCGACAAGGAACAACGGATGGTCGAGCACATCAAGGCGAGCGAACGCGAAGAGGGTCGTTCGATGGAGCGCGCCAAGGCGATCGCCGCGGCGACCGTCGTGAAGCACCACAACAAGGAAGATCATCCGAAGGGCAAATAGCCAGTTCGAGATCTGACTTGGCTCGGCGTCACGAGGCGCAGGAGCTAACCAGGTGGCGACGCGGACGAAGATCCCTCGGGATCCGCCTAGCGCTGCCGTGAACGACGTGAAGTCAGGAGTTCGCGGTATGGTCGCCTGGTGGGCCGTCCAAGATCGTCGGAGCGTACTCGAGGAGCTGGATCCGGCCGTCGAACGTGCGGCTGCTGATCATCTCGAGCGCGATGTCCGGTTACTCGTCGTAGATCCGTTCCCGACCGCTGCTTCCGGTCACGACCGGAAAGATCACGACCTGAAAGCGATCCACCAGGCCGGCCACGAGAAGAGAGCGGCACAGAGTAAGGCTGCCCAGCGTGCGCATCGAGGCAGCGCCCGTCTCGTTCTTCATGTCCCTGACGGCCTCGACCGCGTCCCGACTGACGAGTCGGGTGTTGGCCCAGGCCAGCGGCTCCTCCAACGTGGACGAGAACACGATCTTGGACTGGCCTGCGAGTTCATCCGTGCCCGGCTCGCCTTCGGCCGCGAGGCCCGACATCAGACGGTACGTGTTCGCGCCCATCAGCACTGTGTGTTCGGCTTCGGGTTGGTCGCCCAGCCAGGCGAGGTACTCAGGGCCCTGCAAACCCCACCAGCCGGGCCAGCCATCAGCAGCGCCATAGCCATCCAGCGAGGTGATGAAATCTACGAGTAGCTCGGGCATCGTCGCTCCTTTCGGGAATCGAAATTGCGATCAGAGGAGAGCGGGTTGGTGGATGAGCACGTGGGTGTGGCCGTCGAGCGTCCGATGCCCGAGACGGTACAGGAGCACTGACGGTCATTCGAGGGCCAATCTCGACCATCCAGCGCATCTGCCTCAGTGGCGGACGCGGTAGCGGATGTGGGTGGCCTCCGGTGTGTCGATCACGCGGAGGATCTCGAGCTCGATGCGTGACGGTAGGACGTCGAAGAGCCGGCGTCCGTCACCGAACAGCACCGGGATCTGGTCGATCTGGAGCTCGTCCAGGACACCTCCCGCGCGAGCGCCCGCTGCGCGGTGTACGCGCCGTCACCAACACGTTCCGGTCGCCCGCGGCCGCCTTCGCCTGTGCCATCGCGCCCACGATTCCGTCCTGGACGTACGCCACCAGCGGGTAGCTCGCGACCGACGGGCTGGGCGGCCAGTGGCTCGGCACGAAGATTAGGACGCCACCGTGATGGTCGCCGCCCCAGTGGTCGACCTGCTCGACGGTGCGCCTCCCCGCGAGCACCGCACCGGTCGCCCGGACCTCGTCAAGGAAGTGGGCGCCCGGCCCGTCTGGCGGCTCGGGCCGCACGTTCGGCCCGGGCTCCTCGTCCTCGGGGAATCCGTACCACTTGTGCAGCCGCATGAAGCCGTCGCCACCTGGATGGCTCGGCCCGTCGTTGGGACCGGCGATGTAGCCGTCGAGGGACATGGACACATAGAGCACCGACGCGGACACTGCGACCTTCAGTGGTCTCGATCCAGGGTTGGTTCACACGTCTTGACCCGGCGCCGGGTCATTTCTAGCCGCGGCGCGGCGTTTCGTGCATCTTGGTGCGGGGTCACGGCGTGTGCACCACCCACGCTACCGGGGGTTCTTGCGCGACTCCGCAACTGCTGATCAGGCGGGCGTCCGCCGACCGTCAGATCTCGAGCGTCATGTCGAGGACGTTTCCGTGCTCAGAATTGTCACCACGGACGAGGAGGTAACTGTGAAGGAGGTCAGCACGGTAGACGGCCATCGGGCCATCGGGCAGCAAGTCAGCGGCACTCAGACGTTTGCTGCGGGGCAGGCGCGCATTGAGGGCGAACAGCGCCGCATCCGTCTCGTCAAGCTTCGATCGGGCCGCGTTGGCGTCGAAGTACGCCGCCTCTGCCCGCCCGACCGCGACGTTCGAGTCGTAGACAGTGATGGCGATGCCTGCGCGCTGGCCGATGTTGCGCGAGTGCCGAGTGTTCGGGGACGACACCCAACACAGCTGATCGCGGCCGAGCGGCGTGAAGAACACCGGCGTGACCCACGGCTGCCCGGCCTCATCGGCGGTGCCGAGCACCATGTATCGGTTCGCCGCGAGGATGCGTTCGATGTCGGAGCGATCGGCCATGGTCCTTTCTCCTTGCAAGGACAGTAGGCCATCGCGTCGCGACCGTTCGTACGAGCTGCACGCGGTCCGATCTGGTTGGCGTCAGAGGTCCCATGGCGCGAGAGGCGTGAGATGATGTTCGGCTTTCATTCGCACGCCCCTGCCTGGACCGGGTGGCGTCGTGGAAATGCCCGCCGCGTCAGCGGCGGGCGTTATTCAGGTCTGGTTTCCCAGAGCCCGGTTCCAGTTAGGCCTGCGGACCTGCCGGAGGGGTCGACTCACCGGTCATGGGAGCCTGATCGGGACCCGCAGGCGCGGCCGCGGCAGGCGCTGATGGCGCTGCCGGTGACGCGTAGGACGTGTCAGCCGGCGTGGTCGGCGCCCAGGCCGGAGTCGATGTCGACGCGGACGAAGTATCCGGCGCAACCGGTGACGACTGCCACGAGGGCGCCGCAGCAGTTTCCGGCGTGGCCGCGGCAGCCGCATCCGTGGTCGGTATCCACGAGCTCGCCGCCGGAGCTGCATCGATGGCCACGGCCGCCGCGGGGGCCGCGTCTACAGACGGCGTCCACGAGCTTGCCGCGGGAGCTGCCGCCGTTTCGATGGCCACCGGCGCCGCGGGAGCCGCATCGACAGTGGGCGTCCACGAGCTGGCCGCAGGTGCTGCGGCAGCAACGAGCGGCGTGTCATAGGTCGGCGTCGCCGGTGCGGCGGTCATCGCCGGTGCCGTGGTCACGGAAGCACTCGCCGGCTTATCCGGACCCTGGCGCTTGAAATACCAGTTCGTCTGAAGCTGCGCCGGCGTCATCGCACCGGGCTGTAGTCGGGTCTCGACAGAGAACATCTCCCAGCCGCGATCGCCGAGCAGGCCCGACACGTAGCCAAGGTTGACCCGCGATCGGTCGAGCGAGACCGACCACTCGGTCGACTGGGGCATGAAGACGCCGACTCCCAGGATGCCCGCCAGCTCGGCCGCCAGGCCTGACTGCGGGTGACTGAAGCCGATCGTGGTGTAAGGCTGATCCGTCAGCCACGCGTACTGCCAACTTGCCATTTCATCTACCTCCGTTGTTCAGGCTAACTAGCTCAGATATTCGCGTGCGGTCTTGCGGCGGAGGAACTTGCCCCAGCCCTTCTCGCCCTTCCACTCGCCGTTCTCGACGACGACACGGCCACGTGACATTACGACGTCCGAGCCACCGGTCACAGTACGACCTTCGTAGCACGAGTAGTCGACGTCCATGTGATGCGTCGACGCGGAGATCGTGTGCCGCCGCGCGGGGTCGTACACGACCAGATCCGCATCAGCGCCAGGTGCAACGACGCCCTTGACGCCGGCAAGGCCGAACATTCGCGCCGGCGCCGCGGAAATCACCTCTACCCACCTCTCGCGCGTCATCGTCCCGCCCACGACGCCACCGTCGTGCATCAGGTCGACTCGATCCTCGACCCCGGGCAGCCCGTTGGGAACCTTGCGGAAGTCCCCCCGACCCAGCTCCTTCTGGCCGTGGAAGTCGAAGGGGCAGTGATCGGTCGCAACAACCTGAAGGTCGTCCTTCACGAGGCCCTGCCACAGGGGCTCCCAGTGATCCTTCGGCCGCAGCGGCGGTGAGCAGATGAACTTGGCGCCCTCGAAGCCGTTGCCCATGTCATCCAGCGACAGGAACAGGTACTGAGGGCAGGTTTCTGCGTAGGCGGCCGTGCCGCGGTCGCGTGCCTCGCGCACCATCTGCAGGGCGTCGCGCGCGGACAGATGCACGATGTAGACCGGCACGTGTGCCGCCTCAGCGAGCCGGATCACTCGGTTGGTCGCCTCGCCTTCGAAGATCGGGTAGCGCGCGACGCCGTGGTAGTACGGATCCGTCTTGCCTTCCTCGACCAGTTCGGCTGCGACGACATCGATGGCCATGCCGTTCTCGGCGTGCATCATGATCAGCCCGCCGTTCTTCTCGGTCTGCTGCATGGCGCGGAAGATCGCTCCGTCGTCCGAGTAGAAGACGCCCGGGTAAGCGGTGAAGAGCTTGAAGTCGGTGATCCCTTCGTTGACCAGTTCATCCATCTCCGCGAGCGAGCCCGGGGTGACGTCCGACACGATCATGTGGAAGCCGTAGTCGACGGTCGCGTTGCCTTCCGCCTTGGCCTGCCATGCCTCGAGCCCCTCGCGCAGCGACTTGCCCTTGGACTGGACCGCGAAATCGATGATCGAAGTCGTCCCGCCAAAGGCCGCGGCGCGCGTGCCGGTCTCGAACGTGTCCTTGGCGAAGGTTCCGCCGAAGGGCAGCTCCATGTGTGTGTGGACGTCGATCGCGCCCGGAATCACGTACTTGCCCGACGCATCGATCGTGGCCTCAACGTTGGCGGCGGCGTCGGAGCCGGCGAGCCCACGCCCGACCAACACGATCTGCTCTCCCTCCACCAGGACGTCAGCCTGCGTCGAGCCGTGAGCGTTCACGACAGTGCCGTTCGTAATCAGTGTTCGCATGCTGCGAATGTAACGCGGCAGGGAAAGAGGTCCCTACTGCGTCGTCGCGGGCTCGTATCTGACTTCGATTGTCGCCTGGACCGACATCCCGGCCGAACACGGCTGGCCAGCTGGATCTGTGCAATCTGAAGTCGCCCAGGAAAGGACCGCACCTTGATCCGCGAGTTTGCTCGGTATGGAAACGACATTGTCGCCGGGACATCCACCTGTCGTGTACGGGCAACTGAAGTGCGCAACTCGCCTCCCGTCGACGGTGAGATCGACGGTTCCATACGCCGACCCGACGACGAACCGGAACGTCGCTGAATCGAGGCACCAACCCTTGCTCTTCCTATCGTTGTTGCCCGATCCGACGAAGACGCTGTCGGTTGGATTGCCTGTCGCGTTAGCGCATGTCAATGCCGGCGGAGGCGTTGGGGTAGGTGGCGGCGTCGGTGTGGGCTTGTCGGTCGGTGTGGGAGTTGGTTGGTTGGTGGATGTGGGAGTCGGCTTGCGCGTGGGCGTCGGTGTTGGATTGCCCTGGGTCGGCGTGGGTGTGGGGGAGACGCTCGGCGGCGGCGTAAAGAAGCCGGAATCCGTGGGACCGACCGATGGCGACGGTGAACCGGGCGTCGGCAGTGGCGGGAAGGAGATGAACGGAGGCGGCGAGGGCGCGGCCGTGGGCGTCGGCGTGACCTCCACGAAGATCGGCAGTGACGAAACGGGTGACCCGGTCGGGCTTGCGACGGCGGTACCACCGCCTGGGCGCACGATGCTGACAAGGAACGCGCCGACTACCAGGCCCGTGATCGCGAGTGCGAGGGCCGCGATTATGGGCAGCCGATTGGTTCCGGACGACGCCACACGACGTCGTGGATACGTGACGCCGGCCGCTAGTCCAGCGACCGGCATGCGCTGGTGGCAGCGCCGACAGAAGGTCGCCTTGTTCGAGTTGCTGGCGCCGCAATTAGGACAGATCAAGTAGTTCGTCCCCTGCGCCTAGCCGTCAACGAACCGAGTATAGGTTTCCGACCGCCTCGCTCGGGTGCCGCTCGCGCACGCTCTATGGCGGCGGCGGCCCTGTGAACGTGTGATTGTCCGAAGCCTTGCCTTTAGCATCGCCGTCGACAACTCGCACCGTCACGGTTGCCGGCACGGTTTCTCCGGCATTCACAGTCCACGAAAACTCGGCGTGCGCGCCGTCTCCGCCGGACGTGAGGATCCCGTCACTCGACCACGTGAAAGATGTGCCTCCGGGTGCGCCGGTGGCGTCACAGGACGCAGTGAATGCTGTGTCGTTCCATGAGCAGCTGACATTCACTGGAACTGCGCTTGGCTTCGGCGTAGCAGTAGGAGTGTTAGTAGGCCTTGGGGTCCCCGGAGGTGTGGGTGTGCCAGTCGGCGTCGGCGTCGGCT
>JBBQEC010000136.1:0-6743 GCA_038320305.1 Candidatus Limnocylindrales bacterium
ATGACTCATCGCGGCGAGAAATGACGACTTGGCCTGGTTGGCCGCCTCGGCTGCGGTAGTGGCTTCGCGCAAATCGGTGAAAAGACGCGCGTTGTCGATCGCAATTGCGGCCTGTTGGGACAGACCCACCAGGAAGTCCATGTCAGTTGCAACAAATGGGCGGCTGCCGCGGCCCGTGCGCCAGACGACCATCACGCCGTTGACGCCGCCACGACCGAGCAACGGCGCCGCTACGAGACGCTCGTGTTCCTCCTTCTCAGAAGTGCCCGGGATGTGCACTGCCCGCTTGTCGGCGTTGGCGTCGTTGACGATCTCCGGCTTGGCGGCGGCAGCGATCGAGCCGATGATTCCCTGTCCGGAGACCACTGTTGTAGCCGTTACCTGGGCGGCGATATCGCCCACCGCAGACGTCGCCCGGAAGGCTCCCGCGTCATCGTTGGGGAGGAAGATTGCGCTGGACGTGCCTCCCAGAAGATCGCGCGCCTGTTCGACGACGCGCTTCAGGAGCACGTTCAATTCGAGTGTGGCCGTCATCTCGCGGCCTACATCGGCCAGTGCGGCCATCTCCGTCGCGCGGCCTTGCGACTCGCTATACAGCCGGGCGTTGTGGATGGCTGAAACGATGTTCGACGCCAGAGTGGTCAGCAGCCCGACTTCCGCGCCCCCGAAGCGACCTTCCTGGTTGGTGCTCTGGACGCTGATGACGCCGATGGCCTCGTTGCCCAGGAGCATCGGGACGCCGAGGTAGGACTTGGCGTCTGGGCCGATCGACGACCCGCCAACCGCAGCGAAATGCGAGGCCTGATTCATCAAGAGCGGCTGACGCGTCTCGATGATGTGCGAGCTCAGCCCCTCGCCAATTTGGATGGGCTCTGTCTCCTGGCGCCGCCCGTTCTCGCTGTAGTAGGGGAAGTCGATGACACCGGTCGTTGCGTCGTACAAAGCGATGTAGCAGATGTCGGCGCGGAAGGTCTCGACCATCTTGTCGCCCACAAGCGCCATCAATGGATCTAGATCCAGCTGCGACGCTGCGGCCTGACCAACGTCGTTGACGATGGCAAGCTCGGCGGCGCGCTGACGAGTTTCCGCCACGAGGCGCGCGTTGTCGAGTGCCACGCTCAGGCTGGCACCGAGCGTGTTCAATAGGCGAAGGTCGGCTTCACTGAATGCGTCGTGTCGGTCGAGATTCTGGAGCGACATTCGGCCGAATGCCCTGCCGCCGCTGACAAGCGGCACGAATACGAGCGACTTCGACGGCTCGCCGATCTGTGAGAAGTGCAGGCCGGTCTCAGCCTCGAAGGCGGGCAGGTCCGTGACCAGCATCGGTCCACTTTGTGTGAGCACGTAGCGCGTAAGTGCCGAGAACGGCGTTGGCTCGTCGGGGATGCGGACTCCACGCTCGATCGTATATGGATAGTGGACTCTTTCGTTCTCGAAGTCGTAGATGCCGATATCGACGACCTGAGCGTCGAAGATCTCCTGGATCTTGTCACCGACCAGGTCGTACATGGCCTGCATGTCGAGCTCCGCGACGAGGCCCTCCTGGACGCTGTTGATGATCGCCAGCTCGGCGGCTCGCTCGTTGGTCTCCGTCAGCAGTCGTTCGGTCTCGGCAAATAGCCGAGCGTTCTCAAGGGCCACGCTCAGGCTTGAGGCGAGGGTTGCCAGTAGCCGTTCATCAGAATCCGTGAAAGCAAATGTTCGGTCGATGTTCTGGAGCGAGATGTGACCGCCTACGGCGCCGCCGACCATGAGCGGGGCGAATATGACTGACTGTGTTGGTTCGCCAGCGGGGATCATCGGCGTTACCCCGGAGGCCACGCTCCATTCCGCGACGTCGTCGATGCGGTACGCCGTTTGCTGATCGACAAGACGCCTGACCATCGGGCCATATGGATAAGGGCCGTCGCCATAGTCCGTTCGAACGCCGCGCTCGATCCCGTAGGGAAATCGAAGGGTTTCCGTCGCCCGGTCGTAGACAGCGATGTCGACAATCTGGGCGTCGAAGATCTCCTGGATCTTGTCGCCGACCAGGTCGTACATCGACCGCATGTCGAGCTTGACTGCAAGGCCTTCCTGGACGCTGTTAATGATCGCCAACTCCGCAGCACGCTCATTGGTCTCGGTGAGTAGTCGCTGGGTCTCGGCAAATAGCCTCGCGTTCTCAAGGGCTACGCTGAGACTCGAGGCGAGGGTGGTGATCAAGCGCAGGTCGGCGTCCGAGAAGGCGAAGGTCCGATCGACATTCTGGACGGAGATTTGGCCGCGCAGATCACCATCGACCGTGAGAGGCGCGAAGAGCACCGAACGAGCAGGCTCACCGCTCGGAACAACTATGTTTACTTGCCGCTGGCGCGTCCAGTCTTCGACATCGTCGATCTTGAATGGCGAGCGGGTTTTGATCAGGTGTTTGCATATTGGCCCATATGACACCGGCATATCCGGGTTCTCGGTCCGTTCGCCGCGTTCGATGGAGTACTGGTAGAAGAGCGTTTCGTCATCGAAGTGGTAGAGAGCGATGTCGAGCACCTGGGCATCGAAAATCTGCTGCATCTTGTCGCCCACGAGCTCGTACATGGAGCGCATGTCGAGCTTGGCTGCCAGACCCTGCTGGACGCTGTTGATGATCGCCAGCTCGGCAGCTCGCTCGTTTGTCTCGGTCAGCAGGCGCTGCGTTTCGTCGAACAGCCGCGCGTTCTCGAGGGCAACGCTCAAGCTGGAGGCAAGTGTTGCAAGCAGGCGGACATCTGCCTCCGTGAATGCATCCGCCCGATCGAGGTTCTGAAGCGAGATCCGGCCGAAAACGCTCTCCCCGACGATGAGCGGCACGAACACTACCGACTGTGCTGCCTCGCCCTGAAGATTCAGTATGGACACGTTGTGTTCGGCATTCCAGGCTTGGATGTCATTGACCAATAACGGCTCGCGCATTTCAAGCACGTATTGGCCAAAGCCTCCGATCGCTGACGGCTCGTTCGGAAAACGCTGACCGCGCTCGATCGTGTAGGGGTAGCTGATGAGTCCCGCGTCGACGTCGTATAAGCCGATGTCGACCACTTGGGCATCGAAGATTTCGGTGATCTTTTCGCCAACCAGCTCGTACATGGCTTGCATGTCCAGCTTTGCAGCGAGCCCCTCCTGGACGCTGTTGATGATGGCCAGCTCCGCGGCGCGCTCATTGGTTTCCGTCAGCAGCCGTTTGGTCTCGTCGAACAGGCGCGCGTTCTCGAGGGCAACGCCCATGCTCGACGCGATGGTCGACAGCAAACGCTCGTCCGACTCGCTGAACGCGTTCGTCGGTACGCGCTCGATCGAGATCAGGCCGAGGACGCGGTCACTGGCGGTGATCGGGACGCCAAGAAACGACTGAGCCAGGTCCGTGCCGAAGATGACGGCGCCGTGAGCTTTCGACTCCTCTGATGTTCCGAATCGCAAGATGCGTCGGTCCTCGACGATCGGCCGTGTGAAGTCGTTGAGCGGCATATCCGGGATCTCGATGCGCTCGCCGAGATCCAGGTTGAACGGCGAGGTGAGAACTGCCGCCGCGGGGTCGTACAGCGAAATGCCCGCAGTCTTCACCTTGAAGATCTGGCTGACCCGATGACCGACCGCCTCGATGATCCCCTGAAAGTCGACCTGCTTGCCGAGTGCTTCCCCTATCTCGTTGATCACCGCCAGTTCGGCGTTGCGCTGCTCGGTCTCTGCCAGCAGGCGCTTCGTCTCGTCAAACAGGCGTGCGTTCTCAAGCGCCACGCCCAGGTTCGACGCGATTGTCGCCAGGAGCCGCTCGTCAGATTCGCTGAAGGCGTCCACCGGTAGGCGCTCCAGCGCGATGGCGCCCAGCACTCGTGGCCCGGCGAGGATCGGCACACCCAGCCACGAGTCCGCATCGTCAGTCCCGAGTACGTAAACGGGGTGGGCCCGTATCGCAGCGCGCGTCCCAAACCGGAGGGGCTTGCGCGACCCGATGACCTGCCCGGCGAGACCGCCGAGCTTCCTTACAGGAGCGTCGAGCCGCACGAGGTTGTCGAGGAAGTACGGCGACGTAAGCTCGTCGCGCTCGGCGTCGTAAAGCAGTATGACTTCCGACGGTGCGTCGAAGATCGACCTGATGCGCTCGCCGACCGCGTCGACGATGCCCTGGAAGTCGAGCTGCTTTGAGAGCGCCGCGGCGATCTCGTTGATAACCGCCAGCTCGGCGTTGCGCTGTTCGGTCTCCGCCAGCAGGCGCTTCGTCTCGTCGAAGAGGCGCGCGCTCTCGAGGGCCACGCCCATGCTCGAGGCGATCGTCGCCAGCAAGCGCTCATCGGCCTCCGCGTAGGCATTCGCCCGGTGATCGCTGACGTTGACGATGCCGATGGCAGTGTCGCCGGCCATGATCGGCACCCCCAGCCACGACTCGTGAACGTCGATCTCCTTGGAGAAGGCCGGCTTGTGCGGCATCTGATCGGCCAGAGTTCCGAAACGCAGGGGTTGTCGAGATGCGATGACCCGCGAAGTGAGCCCTTCACCAAACGAAATGGACGTACTTGGCCGCCGCTCGTCAGCCTGCATTACGTACGGAAATGAGATCTCGCTTTCGGACTCGACGAGGGCGATGAACATGTCTTCGGCGTGAAGGGCGTGGCGGATCTTGTCGCCTACCGCATCGATGATGCCCTTGAAATCGAGTTGCTTGGCGAGCGCATCGCTGATCTCGTTGATGACCGCCAGCTCGGCGTTGCGCTGGGTCGTCTCAGCGAACAGCCGCGCGTTCTGGAGCGCAACGCCAGTGGTACCGGCCAGTGCCATGAGGAGACGCATGTCTCCGTCGTCAAAGGCGTTCTCGCTAGCGCTCTCCATCGCCAGCACTCCGATGACCGCGCCCGCAGCAATAATCGGTACGCCTAGCCACGACTGCGTTTGGGCACCGAACTGCAGGGCGTGGAGGTGCATGGCCTCAGATGCCGTTCGCGTGTGGAGCGGTCTGGCCGTCTGGATGACCGTCGACGTCAGCCCGGAATCAGCGGATATCGGCCCGGTGTGCTGTCGGCCGCCCTCGGCGAATTCGTACGGAAAGCTGATCGTCTTGCTTTCCGTTTCGTAGAGCGCGACAAACAGGTCAGCGGCAGGAAATGACCTGTGCATTCGATCGCCGACCAGCTCGGCGACCGTGTTGAGATCGAGTTGCTGCTCAAGATCGCGGCTTACTTCCTCGATAATCGCCAGGCGCGCTTCGAGCTCCGCCACATGGGCGTTCGAATCCGTCTTTGGCTTGGGGACCGTGCTTGTCATCGGTCGAGCGAGGATAGCGAAAGCGGCAACCTATACTCGGGCGCGGATGGAGTACGCCGAGTCGATCATCGACCTGATCGGCAACACGCCGCTCGTGCAGCTGACGCGCGTTACACGCGACCTCGGACCCACGACCGCGCGGCCGCTCATCCTGGCCAAGCTCGAGATGCTCAATCCGGGCGGCTCGGTCAAGGATCGCATCGGCCTGCCGATGATCGAAGCGGCGGAGCGCGACGGCCTGCTCAAATCGGGCGGCACGATCATCGAACCTACGTCCGGCAACACGGGCCACGGCCTCGCGATCGCGGCGGCGCTGAAGGGCTATCGGTGCATCTTCGTGATGGCCGACAAGCAGTCCGCGGAGAAGCAGGCGCTCCTGCGCGCATACGGCGCTGAGGTTGTGCTCTGCCCGACGAACGTCGAACCGGAGTCGCCCGAGTCCTACTACTCGGTCGCCCGACGTCTCGCCCGAGACATCCCCGGAGCATTTCAGCCCGACCAGTACTGGAATCAGAACAATCCAGAGGCGCACTACCGCACGACGGGACCTGAGATCTGGCGCCAGACGGAAGGTCGCGTCAGTCATGTCGTCGTGGCTTCCGGAACCGGCGGGACAATTTCCGGAATAGGCCGCTATCTCAAGGAGCAGAGCCCGTCTGTCGTGATGGTCGGGGCAGACCCGGAGGGGTCAGTGCTGTCCGGCGACGCGGCGCGGCCGTACCTGACCGAGGGCATCGGCGAGGACTTCCTGCCCGGGACATACGACGCGAGCGTTGTCGATCGTTGGGTCCGCGTCTCCGATCGCGACGCGTTCGCGGCTGCGCGGCGCATCACTCGCGAGGAGGGCATCCTCGCCGGCGAGTCGTGTGGCACGGCGTTGATCGCGACACTCACCGTTGCCCGGGAGCTCGTCGACGCCGGCGAGGGCAGCGGCCAAGTGATGGTGGTTGTCTTTCCCGACGGCGGCCGCAACTACCTGTCCAAGCTCTACAACGACGAATGGATGCGAGTCAACGGCTTGTTGCGTTCGTCGACGAGCTCAAGCCGCGTCGCGGACGTGCTCAGCAACGGGCATCGACGAGGCGACGTTCCGGACATGGTCCTTGCCCGGACGACCGATCGCGTCGGGGAGGCGATCGATCAGCTCCAGCGCCACGGCATCTCGCAGATGCCAGTATCTGAGGCTCCGGCTGGTGACGCGATCGAAGGCGTCGTTGGCAGCGTGACGGAGAAGGGGCTGCTTGATCGGACCTACCGGGACCCGCTGGTCGTCCAGCGCACCGTGGGCGAGGTGATGGACAAGCCGCTGCCCACCGTTGACGCACCTGACTCGCTCGATTCTGCGTTCACCCTTTTATCGGGCGGCGCGCCGGCGCTGGTCGTCGTCGAGCGAGGGCGCGCGGCCGCCGTCGTAACCAAGTTGGACCTGCTCGAATTCCTGGCGCACAACGCGCGCCATGACTGACAGG
>JBBQEC010000137.1:0-6725 GCA_038320305.1 Candidatus Limnocylindrales bacterium
GGTGAGCTGGGTTGCAGGGTGACCTCGTTGACTGTCTCACCGGCCCAGCACGAGCTCGCCACGCAGCGCATCGCCGCGGCCGGACTTGGCGAGCTTGCCACAGTGGAGCTGCGCGATTACCGGCAGGTTGAAGGAACGTACGACGCGATCGTTTCGATCGAGATGCTCGAGGCTGTTGGTGCCGAGTACTACCAGGACTTCTTCGGCGCCTGCGATCGTGCCCTGCGCCCGGGTGGCCTGATGAGCCTCCAGACAATCGCGTTTCCCGACATTGCCTATGAGCCGCAGCGTCGTGGGGCGAACTGGATTCAGCAGTACATCTTTCCCGGCGGCCTGCTCCCGTCACTGGCCACGATTGAGCGCTCTCTGCACGGGACGCGATTGCTGATTCGATCGACCCACGACATAGCCCCGCACTATGTCCGGACTCTGGCTGCCTGGCGCCGGGCCTTCCTGGCGCATGTCCCCGAGGTACGCGACATGGGTTTTGACGAGCGCTTCATTCGGAAGTGGGAGTACTACTTGGAGTTATCGGAGGCAGGCTTCTCCGTCGGCCTCGTCCAGGACCAGCAGATAGTGTTGCAGAAGGGTCGCGGCCTCGCATGAGCCGCGGCGAGGCCGTCAGCCTGCTCGGCTGAGCCGTTCGTCGACGGCGGCCACCGCGGCGCCAAGGTCCTCGGGCAGGATCAGTACCGGATCCAGGCCGTCAGTCGCTACAGAGCCTGCACGGTGACCACCGAACGCGATCCGCACGTCGTCGCGCGCGCCGCGCACGGCGCGCGCGACCTGCACGGCAGACTTGACGTCTCGCCCGATGATCACGCCAAGCACGATGGCGCGTGCCTCAGTCAACTCGACAGCCTCGATCCAGTCGGCGACAGGCAGGTCGGCACCCAGATAGCGGACGTTCAAGCCGGCGCGTCGGGCAGCCGTGGCGAAGGCCAGCGCACCCAGATCATGACGCGCTCCAGGCGGCAGCCCAATGAGGAGCGGGCCTTTGTCGTCACGCGGCTGACCTGATGCCAGAAAGGCCAATGCCAAACGACGCTGTACGGCGTGCGCCGCTGCATGCTCGCCGGCAACGTCAACCATGCCGCTCTCCCACGCATCGCCAAGGGCGACGAGCGCCGGCATGACGATCTCCGAAGCAACGTGTTCAAAGGAGCCACGCGCGAACATGTCGTCAAGTACCGCCTCGAATGCTGCCTCATCGATGCGACTGGCGGATTCGACGAAGGCATCGGCCAGCAGGCGCGCAACCAACGCCCCGGCCGGCTCAGCTTTTCCGAGCGTGTCCGTGTCGAGCTCAGAGATCTTTCCAACCGCAGCGTCGTCGAGCTCGTGCATATGGGCCGCCGCCGCGGAGGGTGACCAGCCATTGCTGACCAGATGACGCATGGCCCGCATTCGGGCGATGTCAGCATCGTCGTAGAGTCGGTACCCGGCCTTCGTGCGACTCGGCTTGACGACGCCGTACCTGCGCTCCCAGGCCCGCAATAGTTGGACTGGAACGCCCGACTGGGCGGCTGCCTGCTTGATTGTGTACATCGTTGGTATAACGATAGCAGGGACAAACCCTTGACAGAAGCCAACGTGGCGACCATAGTGAAATGACTTCAGTGCAGCCTCATTCAGGCCGAGGAACTTCTACCCGTGACAGTCCAGCGCCTCACCACCAGCCAGGTCATCGAGCGCCCCATCGACGAGGTGTTCGCGTTCTTCGCCGAGCCTCGCAACCTCCGTCGAATCACTCCCGCCGGGCTCGGCTTTGAATTTCTATCGAACGATTTCGACATGCGCGTGGGCCTCGAGATCGACTACCGCCTGCGACCACTGCTTGGCATTCCGACCCTTTGGCGAACGCGCATAGAGGCGTACCGGCCGCCGTACGAATTCGCCGACATCCAGCTCCAGGGGCCATATCGAAGCTGGCGACACCACCACACGTTCAAATCCGTTGAGGGCGGCACGCTGGCAGAGGACGAGATCACCTACGAGCTGCTCTTCGGCCCCATCGGTTCGCTCGGCAACGCGCTGCTGGTCAGGAATGAGCTGGAGCAGATATTCCGTCATCGAGCGCACGTCATCGAGCGCGTCTTTGAACAAGCTGCGCCGAACGACGCACCGCGGACGATCGCCGTTGCCGGAGGGACGGGCTTCGTTGGCAGTGCCATCGCGCGCGAGCTGCACCGGCGCGGCGATAAAGTCATCGTGCTTTCGCACAGCGGGGAGGCCGCGCGCGCCGGATTGCCGGATGCGATCGAGATCCGTCAGGCAGATGTCATGAAACGCGACGGCAACCTGGAGACGGCTCTGGCTGGAGTCGAGCAGCTGGTCATCTCACTCGCCTTCCCGAACTTGCCCGTTGAGGCACCGCGACGTGGGTTCACCTTCCAGAACGTCGATGCCGGCGGCACTGAGCGTCTGGTCGACGCAGCGCAGGTGGCCAACGTCAAGCGACTTGTGTACATGTCCGGGGCAGGTGCCGCAGCCGATTCGCCGCGCCGATGGTTCCGCGCAAAGTGGCGCGCCGAGCAGGCTGTCCGGGCCAGCGGCCTTGACTGGACGATCGTTCGACCAACCTGGATCTACGGTCCGGACGACGTTTCTCTAAACCGCTTCATGGGCTTCGCGCGGCGGCTGCCGATCGTGCCGCTGAGCAACTTTGGCCGCCAGCAGATGGCGCCCGTCTTCATCGACGACGTCGCCCGTCTCGTGGCGGACTCGCTCGCCGCTGACGAGGCACGCAACCAGGTATTCGAGATTGGTGGCCCGGAGACGATGTCGATGCGCGCTGTTATTGCTCGCGCGCTCCGCGTAGCTGACCTGAAGCGCCCGATCGTGCCTGCCCCCGCATGGCTCGTCAAACTCGCCGTGGCGCCGCTCGTGGTCCTGCCGCAGCCACCGCTGACTCCTGCCGCGATCGATTTCATCAATCAGCCAGCGGCAGTTGACGTCGGTCCGCTCCTGGCGCGCATGCCGCGCCGTTTGACGCCATTCGAAGAGGGCCTGGCTACGTACCTGCGGCCAAGCTCAGGGCCCGGCCAGATCCATTTCGAGAGCGCCGCCACCACCGAAGCGGGGATCCACTCGATACATGGCGCGAAAATTTAGATCGCCGAGCACGTCGCTCGTCATCGAGCCCAAAAGCGTCAGTAACCGACCGAGATCAACGTGTCGAGCGCGCGCTGCCGCGAGTAGTTCCACGACGGCCAGCCCGATTGCGCGTCCACGGTGAGTTGAATTCGAGCATCCATCAGGCCTGCGTCAACCACGGGCAATAGCTCGCTCGGCAGGTTGTTGCGCGAGACAGCCAGGACGCGCGCCGCGTCAGCTCCGAGGGATGACACGTAGTCGACGTCGAGTCCGCTGATGCCTCCGGCGGCAACCAGGTCCGGATTGATGGCGCGGTCGACATTCTGCTGCGTGACGAAGGCCTGAGCGCCTATCAGGTTGCACGCGATCGCAATCGCCAACCGGCGCCGAGCGCGAACAGGGGCAGCAATCGCATTCGATCGAGCGCTGTGGCGACGAGCGCGACGACGGCGCAAAATGCGAGGAGGCATATCCCAGCGACTGTGTAGAAGCGCAGCTCGGTCCAGCCGTACGCTTGCTGGTACAGCGTGATGCGCATGAAGGCGGAGGCGACCACTACCGCCGTCCCGATGCACAACGTTCCCGCGAGCAGGCGATATGTCGTGCCTCGCTCGTGGACCAGATTGCCCAACGCGACAAGCACGATGCCCGATACGACGGCCACGGCAATCAGCTCCCCGAAACCGCGTCGCGCATAGTCGCTGTAGGTCATGCCCGTGATCTGAAGGGTGTCCACGCCTCCGAAAAGGTATGTCGCCTGGAGCGCAACGAAAAACAGGAAGATCGCGTCGATTGCAGCCAGGACGACGATTGCCTCGACGCGGCCGACGCGGGCACCGGAGACGGGCGGGGCGCCTTCAGCGCTCGATTCGATGTCCCTTTCGCGCGTCAGCCACCCGCAGACAACGGCACCGCCGAGCAGCCACGCAGCGGCAAGGGCCACCAACGTGCGGCCGATGATGTCGGAACCATCCAGGTTGACCGGCAGCGCCTTCGCGACGAGCGACGAGAACACCGCATCTGCGCCGGCAAAGAGGACCACGAACAGCAGCACCAGCGGGACCGCCAGCACCAGTCCGCGGACGATCCGCCACGACGTGGTCTGGCGCTCGGCGTGCGATCGCGGCAATGCCCGGACGCCGTTTGCAAGATGTGCCGCGCCAAAGACATAGACGCCGACGGCGCGCACGCAGTAGCCGATCGTCGAATTCCACGAGTGGCGCGTCAACGGTTGACCGCCAAGGGCAACGATGGCCGCGATCGTCAGGGCGCCTGCAGCGGCCACGTCGAAGAACAGGAGCATCCCATCTGTGACAAGAGCGCAAAGTGCCGCGAAAACGAACGCAGCGACGGGCAGCCATATGTCCGGCCGGTCGATGGTCGCATCGGGCCGACGCACAGCAACGGCCACGCCAAGGACGAACGCGACCCAGATCGGAAAGTTGACCCCGGGCTGCTGTCCGTAGAAAAGGAGCTGCGCGACGAGACCGCCGATCGCGACGAGCACGAGAGCGCGACCGGCGAGGCGGTCGGGGAGTCGTTCGAGAAGTGGTGCGGCATGGGTGAACGTGACGCCGTGGACGCGACCCGGCAGATCGCTCGCGTGCCCGGGCGCGAGAGGAACTGTGCCTTCTGTCATGCGCGCTAGACGAGTACGTCGCGCTCGAGTGTGACGCGAACCCGTTTACGGGACTGGCTGCTCCACCACCGGCGTCCCGATCACAAGGGCCGGATCGACGCCGTAGACAGTGCGTACGTTGTCGGGGGTGAGCACACCGGAAGGTAAGCCGTCGGCGACCAGTCGGCCGTGATCCAACAGCAGCAGGCGACCGAAGAACTGGCGTGCAAGAACGATGTCGTGGAGCACCGCCAGGACCGTCACGCCGTCGCGCGTGGACAGGTCCCGCAACAGCTCCATGACCCTCACCTGGTGACGCAGATCAAGGTGCACTGTGGGTTCATCGAGAAGCAGCAGTCGTGCCTCCTGGGCGACGGCCATGGCCAGCACCACCAGCTGCCTCTCACCAAGGGACAGCTCGCGCACGTCGCGCGTGCGCAGCTCGGTGATGCCGACGCGGTCCAATGCTCTATCGACGGCGCGCCGGTCAGCTTCGCGTGGCCCGCGCATGGACGACTCGTGCGGTATGCGGCCGAGCGCGACCAACTCCTCGACGCGCATCGGAAACGCGACGACGGTCTGCCCGGGCACCACCGCGAGCGTCGTTGCGAGGCTGGCTCGGTCAATGCGCTCAACGGCCAGTCCGTCAATCGTCACCTCGCCGGCACGAGGCTTGACGAGCGCGGTCACGCAGCGCAGGAGAGACGACTTACCTGCGCCGTTCGGACCGATCAGGGCAATCATCTCTCCTGGTGCCACGGCGAAACCGATGTTGCGCAGGACTTCGCGCGACCCGTAGTCCAGATCTAGGCCGCGAACCTCGAGAGCGGCTCCAGTCACAGCTCGTAGCCCACGTGGTAACGACGCAACAGGTACAGGAAGAAAGGCGCGCCGATGATGGCCGTGATCACGCCAACAGGCAGCTCGCCGGGAATGCGCGCGATCAGGTCCGCCAATGCGAGGAAGATCGCGCCGTAGATCGCGGACAAAGGCAGCAATGCGCGCGCGTTGGGTCCCACGACGAGACGCACCAGGTGCGGGATAACCAGCCCGACGAAGCCGATCAGGCCACTTACCGCTACTGCCGCAGCGGTTATGAGGGTGGCCGCGAAGAGAAGCACCAATCGCTCGCGACGGACATCCAAGCCGAAGTGGGAGGCCGTCTCCTCCCCCAACAGCATGGCATTCAGTGAGCGCGCGCGGCTCAAGATGATGGCCGAGCCAACCGTGATGAGGGGAAGCGCCACAACCAGCTCCGGCCACGATGAATTCGAGAACGACCCGAGCATGTAGTTGAAGATCTGGCGCAGGTTGTTGCCGGATAGATACATGGTCATCGTCAGTGCCGCGGCCAATAGCGATCCGACTGCATATCCGGTGAGCAGGATCGTGGTCATTGAACGGTTGCCGGAGCCCAAACGAGCGAGGCGGTAAACGACAACAACTGCGGCAATCGCGCCGACAAACGCGAAGAGCTGAAGCAGTCCCAGGCCAAGCAGCACGAACTGGACCGGGATGATCAGCGCGATCGCAGCACCAAGAGCGGCGCCACTGGCCGTGCCCAGCACGTAAGGATCTGCCAGCGGATTGCGCAACAGGCCCTGGTAGGTCGCGCCGGCAAGTGACAACGCCACGCCGACGGCCATCGCCGTCAGGACACGCGGCAGGCGCAGCTCAAAGATGATCGTGTCGGCCGAATCGGACCACGTGACCGTGGCGGGCCAACCCAGCAGACGGTGCCCGAGTATGGCAACGGTGTCGCCAAGTGGCACTGAGACCGTGCCCAGCGCGACGCCGACGACAAGCGTCGCGGCCAACAGGCCCAGACCTATGAGACCCAACGCGACCGGGCGCCGGCGGGCATGGTCCAGCAATCCGTGACGGATCGTGGACGCCGGCGCCGTGGCCGCGTGGGTGCTCAACTCGGCGACGGACCCGCGCAGATCGCTGGCACGTCAGTTGGAGGCGTGATCGCGGCATCAGGATGTATGGCCAGTGCGAGCGCGGCGAG
>JBBQEC010000138.1:0-6716 GCA_038320305.1 Candidatus Limnocylindrales bacterium
GTCGTTGGCCTGCGGACCGTGGCACGCCATCCAGCCGCGTCGAACCTGCCGCTCCTGGTGCTGCTGCTCACGGCTGCCTTCGGATCCTTTGCGTTGGTGATCGCGTCGAGCATCGATCGCGGTCAGATCGCCGCCTCATACCTTGAGGTGGGCGCCGACTTCCGACTCGAAGAGGTCGGGACCAGCGGCCTGTCACAGTCGGTCGAGCCCACCACCGTTCCGGGGGTCGAGGCTGTCGCTTCGGGGGTCGTCGACCCCACCGCCGCGCTCGTCAACACGTCGAACGTGAGCACGACCATCGATCTCGACGCGGTTGACGTGGCCGCATACGAGACCGTGACTGCCGGCACCGCGGCGGATCCCGCGTGGCCAAGCGCCTTCCTCGCGGCACCTCCTGCGATCGGTATCGGGACCGAGGCCAACCCCATTCCGGCGATCCTGTCCGCGCAGCTCCCGCCGAGCGTCGCCGGCCTCAAACCTGGCGACACATTCACGGTTGCGGTTGAGCGCCAGCCGCTGACCTTCCGGCTCGTTCAACGACAGGCCTCCTTCCCGGGGCACGGAGACGGTGCGAGCTTCGTGATCGTGCCACTCGACTGGATCAGGGCCGTTCCAGGGACCTCGTCGGTGCCGACAGTCATGTGGCTGCGGGCGTCGAGCGACGCCGCGGCACCCCTTGCGGCGATGGTGAGCGACGCGCCGAGGCCGGTCCGGATCGTGTCGCGTCAGGATGCCTACGGGCTGCTGCACGGTGCTCCTCTGGGATCCGCTGTTGCCGATGGCTTCGGCATCGCGCTCGGCGTGTCAGTGCTGTATCTGGCGATCACACTCGTGGGCGCCGTGATCATCTCGGCCGCCGGCCGCACGCGCGACCTCGCCTACCTGCGGACGCTGGGCGTCTCCGGCCGGCAGGCCCAGGCGCTGATGGCCGTGGAACACGCGCCGCCCGTCTTGCTGGCACTCGTCCCCGGAGTCCTGCTCGGGGTCGGCGTCGCGTTCCTCGTAGAGCCGGGCCTGGGACTCGCCGACTTCGTTGGCGCTCAGGGCGTTTCGCTGTTCGTGGACTGGCTCACGCTGGGCCTCGTAATTGTTGCCCTGTTGGCGGTCGTCGTTGTGGCGATCGCTGCCGGCACATGGCTGGCGGGCCACGCACGGCTGACGAGCGCGCTCCGAATCGAGGACAGTTAGGCCTGATGGACCGAAAGCTGAGCCTGGATGGCGCACTCATCCTGTGCGACAACCTGGTGAAGATCTACAAGGTCGCCGACCTCGAGGTGGTTGCCCTCCAGGGACTCGATCTGGTAGTTGAGCCGGGCGAGTTCATCGCCCTTGTCGGCGCGTCGGGCAGCGGCAAGAGCACGCTGATGAACATCCTTGGCGCGCTGGACGTGCCCTCGGCGGGGCGGGCGATCGTGGACGGCCACGTGCTGGGCCAGATGGGTCGTCGCGAGCAGACCACCTATCGACGACATGTGATCGGATACGTATGGCAGCAGACGGCGCGCAACCTGCTGCCGTATCTCACGGCACGCCAGAACGTGGAGCTGCCGATGATGCTTAACGGGGTTGGTCGCCACGACCGCCAGCGTCGGGCGGCCGACATGCTCGCCCGGGTTGGGCTGGCCGAACGAGCCGAGCACCGGCCAGATCGCCTGTCGGGCGGCGAGCAGCAACGCGTTGCGATCGCCGTCGCGCTCGCGAACGAGCCGGCCGTGCTCTTCGCGGACGAGCCCACAGGCGAGCTCGACACGACCACAGCGCACGAAGTCTTCGACGTGCTCCGGACCGTCAACCGCGAGTTGGGGGTCACCATCGTCGTCGTCACCCACGACGCGCTGGTCAGCGAGCAGGTGAACCGTACGATTGCCATTCGCGATGGGCGCATCAGCACCGAGACGCTGCGCCGCAGTGCGGTCAGCGAAGCCGGCGACCACCATGTCACCAGCCAGGAATACGCGGTCCTCGATCGGGTCGGCCGGTTGCAGCTCCCGCGGGCTTACGTGGAAGCGCTGGGGCTCGAGCGACGGGTCCGTCTGGCGCTGGAGCCGGACCACATCAGCGTCTGGCCGGACGACGATCACTCGCGCTACCGCCGACCTTCCGACGGGCCCGCTGACGCGGGCGGCGCACAGCGCAGTGGCCCGAAGGACGGGCCGCGGCCATGAGCGAGCATGTGCAGAGCCCGCTGGGTGCTCCGGTCCTGGACATGGAACAGACGACCGCGCCGATGGTCGAGACACGCGACGTGTCGCGTGACTACCCCATGCCGGCCGGCGTCGTCCACGCAGTTCGCGACGTAACTATTGAGGTGGGACGTGGCCAGCTGGTGGCGCTGCGTGGCCGCTCTGGTTCGGGCAAGACGACATTCCTCTCGATGATCGGCGGCCTCGATCGACCGACTTCCGGCAGCGTCACGGTCGACGGGCAGGTCGTCTCTGACCTCCCCGAATCGGAGCTCATCGAATTCCGGCGGCGGAAGCTTGGGTTCATCTTTCAGGCCTTCGGCCTTCTGCCGGTCCTTTCGGCCGCGGAGAACGTCGAGATACCACTCCGACTGATTCGCGCCGATCCGAAAGAGCGTGATCGAAGGGTCCGCGAGCTCTTGGCGTTGGTCGGCCTGGAGACGAGAGCCAACCACCGGCCGCATGAGCTGTCTGGTGGCGAGCAGCAGAGGGTCGCGATCGCTCGGGCGCTCGCCAATCATCCACAGCTGCTCTTGGCCGACGAACCGACGGGCCAGCTCGACTCGCAGACCGGACGAGGCGTCATGCTCGAGCTTCAACACCTGGTGCGCAGTGAGGGCGTGACGGCCATCGTGGCGACCCACGACACGACCCTGATCGACTTGGCCGACCGGATAATCGAACTAAAGGACGGCCAGGTCGTGGATGCCGGTCGAATGGGGACGACCGCGGGCTGACTCTCGCGCTCCCAACGCCGCTGGAACTGCGCTAGGCGCTGGGGCGGGTCAGCGTTGTGTGCAGATACGTCTTGAACTTGATGCCCAGGTAGCCCTTGACCGGGTGGATCGACACGCCGTGCTTGGTTGTGAGCGTGCTGATCGCCTTGCCATCGCCGATGTACAGGCCGAT
Organism: Candidatus Limnocylindrales bacterium; assembly: GCA_038320305.1. Taxonomy (GTDB): domain Bacteria; phylum Chloroflexota; class Limnocylindria; order Limnocylindrales; family CSP1-4; genus JALYGJ01. The sequence goes on from JBBQEC010000138.1 coordinate 3,093, forward strand.
GTGCTGGTTGTTACCCCAGACGACGAGATCGCCGACCTGCGGGTTGACCTTGCTGACAAGGCCGCGCTGCTTGAACCAGTTGACGTAGCCGGCGACGCTGCGGTAGCCGCCGATGCGGTCCTGCAGGCTGTTCTCGTGGAAGCCGAACCAGATCAGGCCCGAGCAGTCGAACTGATTCGGTCCCGTGGCACGTTCCTTCCACTGGTCGCCCATCTTGGAGTGGATCGTGGCGTAGACCATGTCGTATTCGGTCTGCGGCGTTGCCGCGGCAGTGACAGGAGCAGACACCTGAGCGAGAGCGGCCAATACGACCGCGATGAGCCCGACGCGAATAGATAAGGCACGAAGCGATGACACCAGGTCCCTCCACCGGATGCTTGTGGCACGCATTCTGCTGGGGTGCTGGGGCGCGTGCCGCTCGTTTGCGCAACTGTCGCCCTCTCGAAGGCGGCGATCTATGGTCCCTCAGTGCCACAGGGACTAGCCCCATGGCCCTGTGCGCGAACGCGCCACTTCATCTGGTGCGCTAGCGTCTCCGGGTGATCGAACCGCCCAGCGACTTGCCCGATAAGACGCTCCTCGCCTGCCTTCGAGTTGATTTCGGACTTCCGATTGACCGACTGACCTTCCTGCCTCTCGGGCACGACGCCCAGGCGTGGGTTTACCGCGGCGACGCGTCAGAGGGCGACAGCTACTTCGTGAAGGTCCGAGTAGCCATCAACAACAAGGCCGGCCTATTCGTGCCTCATCACCTGGCCGGCTTAGGAGTTCAAGGCATGGTGGCGCCGCTTGCCGCATCCGGCGGGCGGCCGTGGGCGCAAGCGGCGCGCTATGCCGTCATCGTCTACCCGTTCGTGGCGGGTGCCACGGCGATGGGCATCGGCATGTCCGACGCCCAGTGGCGCAGATACGGCGAGCTCGTTCGCGCCGTGCACGAGGCACCGCTGACGCGGACACCGGCGCTCGCATCGATGCTGCGGCGCGAGAAGTTCGAGGCGGACGGCAGTGCCGCCGTACAACGGATTGATGCGCACATCGCGGATCGGCACTTTGATAACCCACACCAGGAGGCCGTGGCCGCGTACTGGCGCACAAACCGCACCACCGTCCGGCGAGTGCTTGCCGCGTCAGTCGACCTTGGCCGCGCCTTTGCCTTGGACGATCCGCCACTCGTGCTGTGCCACGCCGATATCCACACCAACAACGTCCTCGTCGATGAGGACGGCACCCTCTGGATCGTCGACTGGGACGAGGCAATGGTGGCGCCACGCGAGCGCGACCTCATGTTCGTCATCGGCGGCATCCACGACAGTTTCGTCAAAGATCGTCAGACGCAGCTCTTCCTCCAGGGCTACGGCGACGTCGAAACGAGCGAGACAGGTTTGACGTATTACCGCTGCGCGTGGGCTATTGGCGACATCGGCGCCTACGGCGAGCAGGTGTTCTACCGCCCAGACCTGGGAGCTACCAGCGTCGCCGAAGCGGCCACGAGATTCCTGGGACTGTTCGAGCCGGGCAGCATCGTCGATATCGCCCTGCGTTCCCGACTCGCGAGTTAGCATCCAGCGATGCCAGCACCTGTTATAAACACCCCCGAGCACCTCGAGCACCGCGTCAAAACGCCAGATGGCCGGACCTTGGCCGTGGCCGAATGGGGAGATCCACAGGGCGTGCCCGTCATCGCAATGCACGGAACGCCGGGCGGCCGCATCACGTACTGGCAGGATCCGGGCATCTATGCACGCCATGGGATTCGTCGGCTGACCTACGACCGACCTGGCTACGGAGCGTCGACGCGTTTCAAGGGGCGCACCGTTGCCGACGCTGTTGTCGACGTCGAGACCATCACAGAGGCCCTCGGTATCGATCGCTTCGTCGTCAGCGGTGGCTCAGGAGGTGGCCCGCACTGTCTGGCGGCTGCGGCGCTGATGCCCGAGCGCGTCATCCGCTGTCTCGCTGAGGTATCGATCGCGCCCTACCCATCGGAAGGGCTCGACTGGCTGGCGGGCATGGCCGACGGCAATGTCGAGGAGTTCGAGGCGGCCATCAAGGGCGAGGAGTACTACCGGCCGGTGACGGAGCGCGAACGCAAGACCACGCTCGAGAGGCTTGCGGAGGGCCGAGAGGACTTCCTCGGCGACAGCTACGAGCTGTCCGAAACGGACAAGGCACAGATGGCGAAACACATGAGTCGGGTTGCCGACCAGTTTTTCAATGGACTCGTGGCGGGCGTCGATGGCTGGGTCGACGACGGCATCGCGTTTGTCAACCCGTGGGGCTTCGAGGTCGAGTCGATCCGAGTCCCCACCGCTATCAAGTACGGCCGGACCGACAATCTCGTTCCGGCTGCCCACGGCGACTGGCTGGCTGCCCATATCCCGAATGCCATCGTGTCAGTCGACGAGGAAGCCGGCCACGCCGGCGACGATGCGGATGTCGATCGAGTCCTTGGCTGGCTCTCGGGAGAGTTCAGCGACCTAACAGAAAGCACTTAGCCAGTTCACATTCGCGGTTCTGAATATCTGCAGATGGTTACCAGACGCCGCGCCATAGTCGGCACAGTCCTAGTCCTCCTCCTCGTCGGCGTCGCCGGAACTGCCGGCGTCTGGTACTTCTTCTCAGGCCATGCGCCCACGGCCGCGTCGATCGACCAGGCGGTCAACGTTGTGGCTTCTGCCGATCCGACGACCGGCACTGGTGCGTCGAGCGGCGACATCAACGGCACCTGGACTGTCGACACCTCGATCGGCTCGTTCAGTGACTACTCGAGCTCGTGGGCCGGTTTCCGGGTAGAAGAGGTCCTGTCGAACATGGGCAACAACACGGCTATTGGCCGCACGCCGAACGTTTCCGGTCAGCTCAACTCTCGACGGCCAAATGCTGACCGCGACGAAGATCAACGTCGATCTGACCAACATCACGAGCGATCAGCCTCGCCGCGATCCGGCCATCCAGCGCACGCTTCAGACCAGCTCCTATCCGACCGCCACTCTTGAGCTCACTCAGCCGGTGAACCTGCCCGAGGCGCCCGCAGAGGGCGTGACATACAACCTGACCGCGGTCGGCAACATGACCGTGCACAACGTAACGAAGCAGGTTTCGGTTGATCTCCAGGCGCAGCTCAAGAACGGCGTCATCGTGATCGTCGGTTCCACTCCATTCACCTTCGCCGATTACGGCATGACCGCGCCGGCGGCGCCTGTGGTCCTGTCGGTCGACGATCACGGCACGATCGAGTTCCAGCTTTTTCTGACCAAAGGCTGATCGCGCTGCGACCAGGTAATAGAAGACGGCGGCCGTGCTGCGGTCGGCCGCCGTCGAGAGGTATATGCGATCACACGGGGGCGTGCTAGACGCCGCCTCGCGGCACGGTCCGCAGGTCGCGAGCGGCTTGTGCCGTCGTAGGCGAATGCGCGCACATGTGGCAGATGGCTTGTCCTGAACGGGCCGTGAGTCACAATCAGCGGCGATGCCACGAGCTCTCGTCTCCGTTTCGCCGGCCGCCGGCCGAGGTCACAGCGCTGACCGGCGCGAGCGTTTAATGGCGGCGATAGCGCGCGCGCTCACGGAGCGCGGGTTCACGGCCGACTTTCCGGAGTCTGCCTCTGCCGAAGAAGCTGCGGC
>JBBQEC010000139.1:0-6697 GCA_038320305.1 Candidatus Limnocylindrales bacterium
CGCCTGCGGGTGGCGGACAGCCCGGCAGCGGCATGCCATCGTGGACCAACAATCTGACCGACCGAGGGACGATGGGCGGGCCAGGCGGCGTCGCGCTGGCGGATGGTCCGTCGCGCTACATCGCCCTGTTCATTGACTTCATCATCCTCGGGATCATCGGGTTCATCGTGAACATCATCACGACCTCGATTTTCGGGGACAACTTTTTGGGCATCTTCGGCTCAACTTTCAAGACGCAGTCGTTGATCGGCGCGATCGTCACAGTTGTCCTGATGCTCGTCGTGACCGGTGCCTATTTCGTATACATGTGGACGCGGATGAATGGCGCGACGGTTGGAATGCGCGTTCTCAAGTTGTCCGTACGAGATCAGGCCACCGGTGGCCCCATAACCCAGAGCCAGGCAATCACCCGGTGGGTCTTCCTCGGCCTTCCGTGGGCGGTCAACTTCCTTTACGGGTGGTCGATCGGCCTGATCATCAGCTTGCTGATTCTCGTGTACTACATCTACTTGATCTACAGCATCGCAACTGACCCGATGCGCCAGGGCCTGCATGACAAGCAAGCCAAAACGGTCGTCGCGAAGATCGGCTGACCTGCATCAACCGCAGAGCGCAAAGAACCCCGCCGGTCACCCGACGGGGTTCTTTCATGTCCCAAACGACGTCGCGCGCCGCGTTCCTCTCCACCGGATATCCACATTGCATGTGGATTTGTGGATACGTAACGGGCCAAGATTCGAAATGCGTGGATAAGCACGTTGACCAGGAGCTATCACAGCCTTAACTTTGGTCTTGCCCGGAGGGGCCGCGAGATCAAAGGATGCCGAGATCACATCAAGGCAGACGGAGAGAACGATTGGCTTCTCCGGGCATTTGTGTGTCCACGACCTGCCGCACCCAAGGAACTGACACACGATGAGCGCTGCTGAATTCGTCTCCTACTCGACCCGTCTTGACGAGCTCGAACGGGCGGTGCGCGAACGTACGAAGCTCGTTCCGCTGCTGGGCATAGTTCTCGGTTCAGGCCTCGGCTCTCTGGCCGATGAGCTGGTCGATGCCGTCGCAATTCAGTTCGCTGATCTTCCGGGCTGGCCTGCCGCATCCGCTCCTGGCCACGCCGGACGGCTTCTCCTGGGCACGCTCGAGGGCTTGCCAGTCGTCTGCCTCCAGGGTCGACTGCATCTGTACGAGGGTTACAGCCCGAGGCTGGTGGTCGAGCCGGTCCTGCTGATGGGCCGCCTCGGGGCGAGGCGGGTGATGCTGACCAATGCAGCAGGCGGGGTGAACGACTCCTACCCGGCCGGAACACTCATGCTCATCACGGACCACATCAACATGACCGGGGTGCATCCGCTCATCGGACCCAACGACGAATCGATCGGCACGCGGTTTCCGGACCAGGTCGACGCCTGGAGTCCGGCGCTTCGTCGGTTGATGCAGCGCGCGGCAAGCGATACGAGCACGGCCTTGGAGGAGGGCGTTTACATCGGCCTCACGGGGCCGAGCTACGAGACACCGGCTGAGGTCAGGATGCTGCGCACGCTCGGCGCCGACGCGGTCGGAATGTCGACTGTTCTGGAGGCCACCGTCGCACGCTGGGCGGGTATCGAGCTGGTGGGCGTTTCGCTGGTGACGAACCCTGGCGCAGGCGTTACTGGCCTGCCGCTAAGTCACGCGGAGGTCCTCGCTGCGGGCGAGGAAGCCGGCCCAAAATTCAGGAACCTCGTGCGCCGCTTCGTGCGCCTACTCGGAGACAGCGCCTAGTTCGCGCTCAGACCGTGGGCAGCTCGCGGCCGGCGGCCTTGGCCGCGGCCTTCTTCTCCGCCCAGGCTGCCAGGACATTGTCCTTGTGCGGCCGGATTGGGCAGTGCTCGTCCCGATTTCGATCTTCGTCGCAGTAGCCCAGCGGGACACACTTGGGGGCGAGGAACGAGCCCAGGAAGGGCGACACGGCGAACACCTCGTGGCGGATCAGCTGGAACAACCGGCGGATCTCCCACTGAGCCATCGTGCATAGCCGCAGCCCCGACATATGAATCAATGCGCGCAGGTTGGTGGTCATGATCAGGTTCGTGCGCGTCGCATTGGGCATCACGAAGCGCGCGTCCTCGCCGGGAATGCCGGCCTCGAGCATCTCGCCATAGAACGCCAAGGAGCCGTCCATCTCCGCGACGAATCGGTCGCGCATCTCTTCGGGCGCGTCCGCCAGCGATCCCGGGACCATGTACGAGGGGCGCTTGTAGTTCAGGTAGCGCTGCGACTGCTGGTCAAACGCGACTCCTGCACGGTGGCGGACGAGCTGGTGTGAAAGCGTCCGTGTCACGCCGCTGATCGCGAATGTGAAGACGATGTGCTCGATCGTCGATCCGTGGCCCGACTCGATCACGCGGCGTATCAGGTCCTGTTGTTTGTCGGTCGCCACCTGACCGGTCGTCGCCCGCTCAAAGATGTCCTCTGGCAGCAGCTCGCTGTAGCACGTCCGGCACGCCGTATAGATCAGCGGCAGGTAGTAGTCCTGGGCTATCTCGCGCGTGGGAAAGAGCAACTTGGCACTCATGCCCAGTTCGCGCGTCGCCGGGCTGCGCGGCGTGGCTGAGGGTCCGGCGGGCTTGGGGCTCAGAGCAGGGTCGACGGCCCTTCGGACCTAGGTTAAGCCGTCCGGGCGATCACCGAATGCCAGTGTCGTACTCGAGGCTGATCGTCACGCTGCGGCCGCCGGGGACGGAGAAGGCGGTCGGCTGGGGTGTGCGCATGAGCCCTTCGGAAGGCGCCCCCTCGACGTAGTAGGCACCGCCGGGAACCGACAACGTGATCAGACCGGCTGCATCGCTGGTGCCGCTGGCTGCTTCCGCTCCCGTTGCGTTGCGGACGATGACATTCGCGCCTGCGACAGGACGAGGCGCGCAGCTCGGATCAGGCGGATAGCGGTCGACGGGACATACCGGACCTGCAAGAAGGCGCAGCGTGATCGTGGCCGGGTCAGAGGTGCCATGCTCAACCGGTACCTCGACCGGATCGCCTGTTTCACTGGTCAGCGAGACCCGGCCGTCGTGGCTGACGGCGTAATTCCAGGTGTGCTGGTTGATGCAGCCGGAAAGGCAATCGCCCGAGCCCATGGAAATGGTGACCGCGAAACCGGGGCCGCTTTCGGTCGCCGTGTATGACGTCGTCTGGCCCGCGGCACTTGAGAGCGACGGTACGATCGAGCTGAAGGTGGGGTTAGAGGCAAAAACGAGGGCGGCAGCCTGGGCGGGCGAACCTACGGTCGCTACATCCACGCTGCCCGACGGCGCGACAGGCAGCGTAGCGGCGACATCTGCCGAGGCGGTGGACGCCATGGACGGCGTCTGGGCGCCGGTCGCGATCGGGGACGGGTCTCCAGAAGGCGGGCGATCACCCGCGGACATCCCGCTGCAGCCGACGGCAACAAAGACAACTGACGCCGCAAACGCCTGAATGACCAATCGCAATCCCATGACAACCTTGACGCTGATACCTGACGCTAGGTTCCTATTGTCGACATGTGGCATTCTCCGCAGGACATGGGATTACGACACCTCTTCCACCAGTCCAGTCCAGCCAATCAGCCGAGTGACACCACACCGGCACCTCCGACCGACCAGGCGGAGACAGAGACTATCCGGCGCATCGTTCGCCAGCTCGAACAGGTCGACCCGAGCCGTTGTCTGTATCTCGCGGGCTTCGCCTATCTGCTCGCTCGCGCGGCCCATGCCGATCTCACGGTCACGGAGGACGAGGCCGCCGAGATGGAGCACGTCGTGTCCCAGATCGGCGGTCTGCCAATGCCCCAGGCTGTGCTGGTCGTCGAGATCGCGCACAATCAGAACGAGCTGTACAGCGGCACCGAGGACTACCTCGTGACCCGTGAGTTCAACGCCAACGCCACTGACGAGGAGCGCCGAGCTGCCGTCGCCGCGTGCTTCGTGGTTGCCGCCACGGACGGCGACATCACGGCCGAGGAATACGCCGAGCTGACACAGATCGCGGAGGAATTGGGTTTGTCACGGGCCGAGCTCAACGTCATTCGTGACGAGCACAAGGATCAGCTGAGCGCGATCAAGAAGATGCGCGCGCAGCAGGCCGGGGCGCAGCCGCAGTCCTGAGACCGATGCCTGCGCGCCGACCTGGCGGGTTGGTGCGAGTCAGGCCGTCGGGTCGGCCGGAGTCCTCAGTAGGTCCACGCTGGGCAGGAACACGTAGCGGTAGAAGAGCGCCGCGATGCCTGCGCCGACGAGCGGGCCGACGATCCATACGTAGCTGTTGTCCCAGTTCCAGGTCACTGCCGCCGGGCCGAACCAGCGCGCCGGGTTCATCGCCGCGCCCGTCAGCAGGCCACCCATCACGATGTCGCCGACGATGGCGAAACCAATCGCCAGGCCGCCGACCTTGGGCGCCCGTGGATCGACCGCCGTTCCGAAGACCGCGATCAGCAGGACGACAGTGAGGACGGCCTCGATGACCATGCCCGCAAGCGGGCTAACGGCACCGAAGAGACGCGGTATGCCGACAGTCTCGCGAAACGCTTCGCTGGGAATGACAGCCCATACCAGCCAGGCGGCAAGAATTGCTCCGATGAGCTGGGCCAAGACGTACGCCACACCGCGGCGCCACGGGATCTGGCCCGCGACCCACACGCCGAATGTCACGGCCGGATTGAAATGCGCGCCGCTCACGGCACCGAGGGCGCTTACCAGTACGGCGACTGCAAGCCCGTGAGCCAGTGCCACGACGATGAGGAACGCTGCCGGATCCACCGGCTTGTCGCCGTTGACCAGCTGCATCGCACCGATCGAGCCGATTCCGATGAAGAAGAACAAGAACGTCCCGGCCATCTCGGCAATGACAGAATTCCAGCCGCTGCGCATCCCTCACTCCCTAGTTGCTAAGGCTTGCCATACTACGCATGCCCAATCGTCACCGGGGAGGCCCATGGCACTCTTTCGTGCGCAGGCGAGCGTTGACACGCCACGCCCAGACACGGCGGCGCGCACGGCGCGCAACGAGGAACGAATGATTCGCCTGCGCGACGGGCGCTGGCTCGGCTACACCGAGTCCGGCGACCCCGCTGGCACGCCCGTGCTCTTTTTCCATGGCTTCGGCACGACGCGGGTGGTTTGTCCGTCGACGGACGCGGCGCGCCAGCTCGGCGTCCGCATAATCGCCATGGACAGGCCGGGCATTGGCCTTTCAACGCCTCGCCCCGGACGACGGCTGGTTGATTGGCCCGACGATGTCCGCGAGGCGGCCGATCAGCTGGGTCTCAAGCGCTTTTCGATCGTTGGCTGGTCCGGCGGCGGACCGTACGCGCTCGCCTGCGCCCGACTTATGGCAAACCGCATCAAGTCGATTGCGATCGTCAGTGGCGCGGCGCCACTCACTGGTACCACGCGCACTGACTATCTACGTCGCTTCGACCGCAACGCCGTCCTTGTGGCAGGCAGGGCACCGTGGGTCGTTCGCATTGCGATGTGGCACTGGGGCCGAGCACAGCGCCGCGACGCAGAGCGTTTCTTCGACAAGTCCGTGGCAGAAATGTGCGCCGCGGACCAGGAGGTCCTGTCGGAGCCGAGCCTGCGCAGTGCAATGATCGCGAACTCTGTCGAGCTCTACCGTCAGGGTGGCCGCGGCATGTACGACGAAGCGCTCGTCCTCGCTCGGCCCTGGGGGTTCGATCTATCGGAGATCCACGTGCCAGTAGAGATCTGGCACGGCGCGCGCGACAAGGTCGTCCCGATCGAGATGTCGAGCCACCTTGTTGAGCTGATCCCCGGCGCACAGTTGAGGCTATATCCGGACGAGGGGCATCACCTGCTCTATCGTCGCTGGCCGGACATCCTGCGCTCCCTGGTGCCCCAAGAGTCGGCGTTGCCGTACATGCCAGCTCTCGTAGGTGAGCTCGGTCGCGCGTGACCCTGGGTCAGGGCGCTGGCTCGTCGCCGGGCTTGGGCTGTCGGTAGTAGACGATGGCGGCAATCAGAAAACGAAGAAGCAGTGAGATCTCATACGTCAGGCACCAGATGCAAACTGCCTTGATGACGAAAACCTGCAGGTACAGGAAGTAGCCGTCGAAGATCACGCCGACGAGCGAGAAGGCGTAGTGGGCCAGTAGCAGGCCATAGATGTCCGTCCGCCACCACGCCAGTGCGAGGCTGAGCAAGACGATCGACAGCAGCACGCCGAAGAGGGCGACCGGAACGCCGAGGAAATTGTTGTACGGGCTGCGTGCGACCTGCTCGCAGCCCTCGATGATTCCGCATGTGGGTACACCGCCTGAGAGCTCTACGACTGACAGGTAACTTGCCACGAGCAGGCCGACGGTGTCGAGGGCGGCGAGGATCAGCGCCGGATGGACGCCAAACAACTTGCGCGCCGGGACGCGCCTGGTCATCACGGAGTTGGTGAAGCGACGAGTGTGCTCGCAGCAGGAAGCACAACGGGTGCGGATGTGGCGGTGCCCACAGCGGAGACGATGGCGGTGTCGATGTCAGACGCAGTCAACTTGCCCTTGTAGAAGATGCCGTTGAGGCTGATCGTGGGGGTCGAATTGATGCCCGACGCCGAGGCTGAGGACGAGTCTGATTCGACCGACGCCTGTTTGTCGCCGGCAGCGCACTGGCATCAAAGGTCTGCTCGGGGCACGCAAGGTGACTATCCTCCAGGGCCGCGGCACGCTCGA
>JBBQEC010000140.1:0-6676 GCA_038320305.1 Candidatus Limnocylindrales bacterium
CCTGTCATGAGCACTGCCCCGATCGTGCTCGTGCCGGGCTGGTGGCTTGGTGCCTGGGCCTGGGATGAAGTCGCGGCCGATCTGCGTGGCCAGGGTTTCGAGGTAACTGCGGTCACCCTGCCAGGACTGGAGTCGGTTGATACCGACCGATCCAAGGTGACTTTTGAAGACCACGTTCAGGCGATCTGCGACGTAGTCGCGGCCGTTGGCCGGCCGGCCGTTTTGGCCGTCCACAGCGGCGCGGGCGGGCCAGGCTACGCGGCTTCGGACCACTGCCCGGAGAATATCGCGCACATGGTCTATGTCGATACCGGTCCCGCCAAAGGCGCGCTCGACGACGAGTTTGAAGGCACCGAGAAGCCTCTGCCGCCGGCCGAGGAGCTGGCCTCGAGCGAGAATCTTGACGGGATCAGCGAGGAGAAGCTCGCCGAGTTCCGCCGCCGCGCCGTGCCCGAACCGGCCGGCGCCATGACCGGCAGCGCGACGCTGACCAACGGGGCGCGCCTCGACATCCCGACGACGGCGGTGTGCACGGCCTTCTCGTCGGCCGATTACAAGGAACACGCCGAGCAGGGCATGCCCTTCCTCGCCGGCTACCTCGAGCTGCGCAACATCGACTGGGTTGACCTGCCGACCAGCCACTGGCCCATGTGGTCGCGCCCGGCTGACCTAGCTCAGATCATCGCCCGCGTCGCGACCGACGCCGGAAGTTAGGCGGCGGCGGTGCCGCTGCTGCCGGGGGCTTCGAGCGGGACATCGGCCGCGCATCCGGGACATGTCGCGGGTCCCGGCTCGTACGTCGGCAGGTTGAGGCCCCACAGGGCGCTCGCCGAGTAACTCTTGGCCGTCGTTGGCGAAACGAGATTGGCGAGCTCGCCCGAGCGATCCACGATGACGACGATCGGGGCGATCGTGCCACCGGTCGCCTCGATCAACGGGATCATCTCGAGCAGCGACGCGCCGGTCGTGACGACGTCGTCAACCAGGGCCACTCGTTCGCCTGGCTGGATGCGAAATCCGCGGCGAAACTCGCGGTGGGACGTGCCGTCGGCAGCGGAGACACTCTCCGCGAAGATGCCGCGCGTCCCGAGATGCTTCGCGACCTCGTAGGCCAGGATCACGCCGCCGGTCGTGGGTCCGACGACCACATCGATGGGCGTGGCACCGGCGGCCTCAGCGCACGCATTGGCAATAAAGCCACATATCTCCGCGACACGATCCGGCCACTGCAGGACCTGGAACTTCTCGAGGTAGCGATCGCCATGGCGGCCGCTCTTGAGCTTGAAATGGCCCTGGCGGTATGCGCCGGATTCTTCGAAAAGTTGCTCGACGCGCGCCGCAACGTCCGTCACGGCCGGTACTCGGACACCTTGACGCTCGGCTTGTCGCGCCGCTCCGGCAGAGCCGCTCCCACGATTTCATGATGCGACCCATACCCGTGCTCGGCGCACCATGCTGCAAGCTCGTCGGCCAATCGGAGTGGCAGGACCGGATCTGCAAACACGGCCGTGCCTACCTGCACCGCCACCGCCCCCGCGAACAAAAAGTCGAGCACGTCGTCGAGCGAGCCAATGCCCCCGATCGCGACGATCGGGATCTTGACCACCTGCGCCACCTCGTACACGACGCGCAAGGCGACCGGTTTCAAAGCCGGCCCGGACAAGCCGCCATACACGTTTCCCAGCAACGCCCTGCGCCGCACGCGATCGATGGCCATGCCGGGCAGCGTGTTGCACGCGCTGATCGCGTCGGCCCCGGCTTCAGCGATGCGCTTGGCGATGGTTCGGATGTCCGCGGCAGCGGGCGAGAGCTTGACCATCAGCGGCAGGTCCGTGGCTTCGCGCACGGCAGCAGTCAGCTCCCCCGCCGCGCCCGGATCCAACGCGAATTGCAGGCCGCCCGCGCCGACATTGGGGCACGAGATGTTGAGCTCGATGCCCGCTACGCCGGCCTGGCCGTCGAGTCGTCGGCAGACCTCGACGTAGTCCTCGATCGACTCGCCGGCGACATTGACGATGACAGGCACGCTCCAGCGTGACCAGGTCATCGAGTACTTGTCGAGCACCGCATCGACGCCGGGGTTCTGCAGTCCGATCGAGTTGAGCATGCCCGCCGGCGTCTCGGTCACACGCGGTGGTGGGTTGCCCAGGCGCGGCCGCAGCGTTGTCCCCTTTGAGCAGATCGCGCCCAGGCGCTGCACGTCGACGACCTCGCTGTATTCGGTGCCGTAACCGAACGTGCCAGAGGCGACCATCATCGGATTGCGCAACTCGAGCCCTCGCCCAAGATCGACCGAAAGGTCGATCTCGCCTCGGGCGGGTCGCGCGTCAGGCGCGGCGGTTTGAACCACGGCCGCGCAATCGGGCGACGGCGGCAACGACCGCGATCACCAACATGCCCAAAAGGAATATGCCAACGATGTACAGGGCCACTGTGCCGTAGCCACCATTGGCGGGGTCGAGAAACGGATACGGATAGTGGCCCGTGAAGGCACCACGCGTCAGGGCGTATGCGACCCACGCGAGCGGATAAACGATCCAAAAGGCGGCCTGTCGGGCCGTTATCGGCAGCGCGGGTGGATCGATCAGCCAGTCGGCGATCACCACGATCGGAAAGATCTTGTGCAGAACGAGATCCACCCAGGGCAGCGCCGTGTCCACGTCGGTGTTGGAGAGGAGGATCGCGAATACAACGAAGGTGATGGTGAGATAGACCGTCGATGCTCCGCGGACCAGGTCGACCCAGTGCGGCCTGTTCGTCTGCCACCGGATGGCGATCACGAATGCGGCCACTCCGATCAGATTGCTCTCGATCGTGAAGTAGCTGAAGAAACCGACGAAATTGAAGACGCCCCGAGAAACAAGGTCGGCGAGCTGGGCGGCAATTGCCGCGACCACCAGAATGGCAAACGCTGCCCGGTAGACGGCGAGCACCATTCTCGAACTCATCTCGGCGAAGATACCAGTCCGTTCAGCGCCAGCCCTCCCACTTGATCTCTTCGGCCGCGAAGACGGGGCCTTCGCGGCAGACGCGCTGCGGGCCGTCGACGCCCATTACTACGCAACCCAGGCACGCCCCCACGGCGCAGCCCATGTTCTGCTCCATGCTGACCTGCAGCCACGCCCGTCGTCGAGCCTGTGGCGATCCGAGCGGTGCGGCTTTCGTACCGCGACCCCGACGCGCGCCGAGGCGGGCAACACCGAGGCGCGCCTGGCGGCCGGCGGCAAGTCGCGCAAGGGCCGCGAGCATCGGCTGAGGGCCACACGCGAAACATTGATCGGCCCAGCCCTCGAATTGAGTGACGAGCTCCGTCACGTAGCCTTTGTGGCCGAAGCTGCCGTCATCAGTGGCGACCAGGTATTCGACCTCGTCGGGTAGGAGCGAGCTCGGGTAGACCTGTTGCGCGTTGGCCGCGCCAAAAAGCACCGTGACGTTGCAGCCCGTGCCGAGTGCCTCGTCGGCGAGTGAGCGGACACCGGCCATGCCCAGGCCGCCAGCGACGAGCAGGACGTGGCGCGTTCTCGAGTCGCGCTCGAACGGCTTGCCCAGTGGCCCGAGCATCTCGAGCTGCTCACCTGGCCGTATTCGAGCCATCCATTCGGTGCCGATGCCGGTGATCCGGAAATGGATAGTGATCTCGCCCGCGGCCCGGTCGTAGGTATTGATGCTGAACGGACGACGCAGGACGAGACCCGAGTAATCGGGCGTTCGCACGTGGACGAATTGGCCGGCCTGTGCGCCGGCGGCGAGCGCCGGCGCACGAAAGCGCTGCAGCCACTGCCCGGGCAGGAACTCGCGCGACTCGAGAAGCTCCGCGCTGAGCAGCTTCACTTGCGGCTTGGGTGGGCGTGATGGACGCGCTGGGCGCGCCCAGCGCCGGTGGTGCTATTCGGTCGGTTCAGCGGGGTGTTGCGTGGGGTCCGCATCCTCAGTGTCCGAGTCGTCGTCAGCGTCGGAATCCTCGACGATCGCCGGGAATGCCTCGGCCAGTGACTCGGCCAGGTCACCGAAGACGTCCGTTGGGTCGTAGAACTCGACGATGTCGTCCGGCGATGAGAGTCGTTTCCAGTCGCCTTCGGAGCTGGCGTCGTCAGGATCGCGTTCCGGCACGACCTCTGCCTCGAAGCGGCCGTTGCGCTTCAGCCACAGCCGCTCGTCCTCGTCGTCCAGCACCATAAGGTCGCCGAGGTGCGGTGCCAGATCCTGGACGACCGTCTCGAACTGCTCGATGAGGCGCGCCTCAGTGTGCTGGCTGCGCTCCTGGAACGTCAGCGCCAGGTCGTACACGCGTCGCGCGGCATCCTCCGTGTCAACGGGCTCGCCCAGCTCTTCCTGGCGACGTGCCCACTGGTCCGCTGCGCCGGCGTAGCCCTCGTCGGCGATCTTGTCCTCGCCAACTCCGACCCCGACCGTCTCGTCGGGCGAGATGCCCGCGGCCTCCATCAGGCCCTCCGTCGCGGTGGGCTCCTCGGGCAGGCCCGCCTGCTCGCGCGCCGCCTCGGCGAAGGCGGCAAAGATCTCCGCCGGGTTGTACAGCTCGACCAGCTCCGCGGCGCTCTCGATGACCTCCGTCTCCGACTTCCACTCGCCCGTAACTTCGTCCTGATATCGGGTGCGGCTGCGGAACGAGCCGTCCGGAGCCAGCGACAGGTAGTCGGGGTCTTCGTCGATCAACACCAGGCCGCCGATTTCCTTGATGCGCGCCTTGTTGGCATCGAGGAAACGCACCAGCTGGTCGCCCGACTGGACGAGGAAGGTGGTGCGCTCGAGGCTCGCGTCCGAGGCGATCTCGCCCAGGGCGCTAGATATGTTCGCCATTTTTGCTCGTCCTCCTTGCCCTTGAGCGTCGTCTTCGTTTGGCAGGTTTCGTCGCAAGCTCATTCGGTCGTGTCGTCCTCAGTGTTCGTGTCAGTGCTGTTCGTCAGGGGTGATATTCGAGGTCGGTGCCCATACGCTCGCGCAGGAACATCGCGTGATGGCGTTCAAACATCCATTCGCCGGCGCGGTGGCCGATCGCGCGCGAGCGCTCATCCCCCTCGAGCTTGTCGATCGTCCCGTAGTCGGGCAGCTCGAGCAGGATCACATTGTCGTAGTCCCAGCCATAGGCCACGTTGTACCAGCCGAGAAAGCGCATGCCGAACTCGTCTTCATAGCGCTTGACCTGGCGTGGGAACACCTTGCGCATGAAAAACTTGAAGAACGGATCGCGCCCACGGCGCACCGAAAAGAACGTGGCCAATACCGGCACGTGTCAGGCTCCACCTTTCATACGGCGCGCTGCATTGTCGCATGCCCCGCCCCGCGCTTCCTGACGCTCGTTCGCGCCGCTGCCCTCGCGGCGGCCGACAACACGCCTACCGTATAACTCGTCCGCCCCCGCTGCTGTTCGCACCGCTCCCGCCCGCCCGGTTTGCGCCCGCCCGTCCGCCGCCTCGTTTGCTCCCGCCCGCCTCGTTTGCTCCCGCCCGCCCGGTCTGCTCCCGCTGAACGGGTGAACCGTCCGGCGGCGTTCCTTTCGGGGGTCTCAAACCCACCTTCGACCCGCTCAGCGGGAGATTTGCAGGAGGAAGCGCGAGATTTGCAGGAGGAAGCGCGAGAGTCCGGCGAATCTGAGAAATTGTCGGGCGGTTCACCCGGTGAGCGGTTGGCCGCCTTGACAACTGACAGATAAGTGCCGATCACGAGACTTGACGCGTGGCCACACGGGAGACTCGGTCGGCACATGGATTGAGGCGCGGCCGGATGCTCGTCGCCCGTGCGCTGACCGAGCTCGAGAACGCAAGAGAGGGCGCGGGACTGAGCCAGGCCAACCTCGCCCACGCTCTTGGCTGGTCGTCATCGGCGTTAGCGCGGTTCTTGGCCAATGAACTGGACGATGTCGGCGTCACGCGGCTGTCGGAGATGGCCAGCGTGCTGGGGCTGGAGGTAAGCCTGGGGCTTCACCCGATCGGTGATCCCGTCCGCGACAAAGGGCAGCTGGCGATTGGGCGGCGGTTTCAAGCGATCCTGTCGAGCAAGTGGCGCGTTACGGACGAGACGCTGCTGCCCGGCGCAGGCGAGCTACGCGCGTGGGACAAGCTGTTGCGATTGATCAGTGCCAGTCCACCGTATCTCGTGGGCGTGGATATCGAGTCACGCATCCACGACGTGCAGGCAATCGTTAGGCGAACGCGCCTGCGCGAGCGGGACGGTCAGGTCGACGCAATCGTTCTCGTGCTCGGGGACAGCGCAACAAATCGGCGGGTTATCGACGAATTACGCGCGGGCCTGGGTGCCGACTACGCCAGCTCGGCGCGGGCGGCACTCAGGGCGCTGAGGTCAGGTAAGCGGCTCGTCGGAGGAGGAGTCGTCCTCATCTGAGGTCGTCGCGAGGGTCCCTTGCGCGACGGACGAGCGCGCCGCATCGTCGACCGGGGCAGAAGCCGACTCATCTTCCATCTGGCCCACGGTCCTACGCGCGCCAGCGCCCATCGGCCGGCGGCGGGTTCGTCGGTCCGCGGCGACGAGTCGGAGCAGGAAGATCATCGTCTGGCCCACGAAGAAGAGCAGTACGAGGCTCAAGATCAGGAGCGCAGCGCTCAGCCAGTAAGGTGCCGAGAGAACCACGCTGATCGGCGTGATGATGAGAAACGCGATGAGCAGGAAGACCTGAAACCAGAAGCAGCCCAGGCCCGGC
>JBBQEC010000141.1:0-6570 GCA_038320305.1 Candidatus Limnocylindrales bacterium
AGCTCGGATGACCGACGCGCTCAAGGTGAGCGGCAGGTTACTCACGTTTGCATTGAGAATTTCGTCTACGTCGGATCCGCCGGCCGGGGGCAGCGGACCCGCGTGGCCAAGCGTCACGTCGAGCACCGGGGCCAGCACCGCAACGTGCACGACAGTGGCCTCGCCACTGAAGGTGGTCGCCGTCGCGGCCTGCGCCGGGACGGCGCTGATCGCCAAAGCCATCGCCGCGAGCAGCAGCCCAGTCGGGGCCTTTGCGCGTCTGAATAAACCCATGCTGGTCTCCCTTATAGCCAGGCCGCTAACGGGCTGCGGCGCTTCACCACGGTACGTGGTGGACGGCACATAACTTCAGACGCCGATGGTCACACTCCAGCCGTACCTTTGGATAAAACGGATGGCGTCCGCCAGCTCGACGAGGGCCGCCTGGAGGCGCGTCATCGGTCGACTCGCGGGGCGGGCCGCGTCTCACTCGTCGGACCGCTCGCTCAAGTGCTCGGCGATGGCAAGTTTGCGCAGCAGCTCTAGCGTTGTCTCATCGACCGGGATACGGATTGGACGCGCTCATCGAGCGCGACGCGGCGTGCGGTGCAACTGATGCACGGGAAGGCCCGCCCGGCTCGCACGTCGTCCAACGTCAAGCGACTACACCTTCGTCCAGCTGCCGCAGCGGCTCGAGTTGAAGCCGCGGTCGCCTGACTTGATCGTGACGTAGCCGCGCGACCCGTAGTGGTTTGCGATGATTGCCGACAGGACGCCGGTGAACGCCGATAGGCGCGCCCAGTAGCAGTTCCCGCCTGTGCTGCTGCGATATGTCCCCGGGACCATGTCCGTTCCGACGATGAACGTCCCCTGGCCGAACTTGCTCTTGCGCGCGGTGACCTGCGACAGGTTGCGCGACCAGGTGCCGCAGCGGCTCGAGTTGAAGCCCTTGTCGGTCGACTTGATCGTGACGACCTGGTAGCCCGAGCTGAAATCGTTGGCGATGATGTCCCTGAGCTCGCCCGAGAAGCCGCGCAGCCGCTCCCAATAGCAGTCCGACGGCGCTGATCGTGTGCGATAGGTGCCCGCTGAGATGTTCACGCCGACACGCTTCGTCCCGCCACCGAACGATCCCGTGGCCGCCAGAGTCGGAGCGACGATCAGGAAGGCGGCCAGTAGTCCGCCGAGCAGCGCCAAGCGCGGCGCGCGTGGAGTAAGGTGCATGTCTGGCGTTCCCCCGCTTTTGTTATGCGCGTGAAATGTGCGCAAGTCCCAAAGTACTAGGCTGAAGGGGCTTCGTCTATACCTAATTGACGGTTCGTCCGGAACGCCAAGAACGAGCGCGCAGCCACGGCGAGGCCAAGCGTTGCGCCCTGTCACCACGATCGAGGCATTGGCACTAGCCAATTGGTACTTCTCAGGGGACCATGCAGCACGGACCGGCGGTGCATCTAATGAAACTGGGGGTGACGCCGCCGATCCGCCACTCTGATTGCCGACCTCGCACCAACAGCCAATGCCCACGCTGCTCATAACGCGCCGCTGCGCGTGTCAGCGGAGCGGAACCTAGGAGGTGCTGGTGGATTTTGTTGGCCTCCGCGAAGACCGCTGATGCGCTACCGCTCGGTCGTTAAGCGGATCTCGCGCAGTAGCGTCTTGGACGCGGTGTCAGTGCCCGCTGAAGCGGCCTACTGGACCGCTGAGAAGGACCAGGTTCCGCCCACGTCCCGAATTGCCAACACGGTCGGGTCGTCAATGGGGAGTAGAACCTCCCCGTGGTAGTTCCCGATCTCGTTCACCAGAAGGTCGAGATAATCCCCGAACTCGCTATAGGCAATGACAGCAAAGTTGCTTGTACTGCGATTGTCGATCGTGGTCGCACCGAATGAGGTCCCTGTAGCCAGAACAACGAGATCGCCGTGACCATTGAGAGGCGTGGTCCCATCCCAGAGGGGAGCACCTTCAAGCGCTGAGATCTCAAGCTGCCATCGACCACTCGACGTGATCTCGAGCGAGCTGACACCCGGCGGGAGGTAGACCGTTCCGTCATAAGAACCGATCTCATTGACCAGGAGATCGTCATATGCGGTTCCCACATATGAGATGACGGCGAAGTTGCCTCCTCCTTGGCCCGTGACATGGGCAATTGAGGGTATGCCCTGCGCCTCGATGCGGAGTACCTTGTCGCCCGTCCCGGACTCACTCAGCAGCACCAGCGGTGCCGGGGTGACGGGCGCCACCGTGGGTTCTCTAGTCGGGACGGGCGTCGGCGCGGGAGTTGGCGAGGCGGCAACAGTCGCAACCGGCGTCGATGCCACCGTCGGCACGGCGGTGGGCGGGGCCGGCACCGAACGCGCGGGCGTGGTGCTGGGCGTGACTGCCAATGATGCTGTCGGGGCCGGGGTAGAGGGAGCCGGACTCGCAGACGATGTCGGTGAAACGGGAGTTGGCCTCGGTGCTGGCGTCCCGCCGCAGGCCACCGCCAGAAAGAGCAGGGAAAGGAGCGCCGCCCGCATATCACCCTCCGACGGTTCAGTTGTTCGCGGCGATGCTACTCCGGGCGTACCTCGCAGCGAGGCGCGCCCTGTCGCTGCCGACCTTGGGGCGCCAGTCGTGTCGACGGTTTACTGCGACCACGGGCTGGCCAACGATGGACCAATGGCGACTACGTGTTCGCGTCGTCGATCGGAACGCCCTTGGATGGCAGCAAAGTCACCCATCGGTTCCAACGCCACCTCACGGCTGCTGGATTACCGCGTCAACGCTTCCACGACCTGCGACACGCGTGCACCTCATTCCTGCTTGCCGAAAGTGTGCACCCTCGCGTCGTGATGGAGGTGATGGGTCATTCCCAAATCTCGGTCACGATGGACGTCGACAGCCATGTATTGCCGTCCCTGCAGAGGGACGCCGCAGACCACATGCATGCCCCTCTTGGCACAAGCTCGAGCTACGTGGCTCAGGTTTGGCTGCATCGCTCAGGTTCAGAAATCCCCCAAGGAGCAGCTCGGGACATCTTCACGCACGAATCGAGTGGTGAGCCGCGAAGGACTCGAACCTTCAACCAGCTGATTAAGAGTCAGCTGCTCTACCATTGAGCTAGCGGCCCACGAACCGCAATCTTACTCTGAATGGTGTCGTCTAGCCCAAGTTCCGCCCAAGGCGCGCCCTATTGCGAGGCGAGGACGTCCTGGGTTTCCTGCGATATCGGGATGACCCACCTCGCGTTCTGCGCGCGCATCGTGTCGAGCGCCATGTTCACGAACCGAGCCATCCTGTCCGGGTTCTGCGCGCTCACATCATGCATTTCAAGCGGGTCGTCACGCAGGTCGAACAGGTGCGGCCCGCGCCATTCGACGTAATGCCAGGTTGGCGTCCGTATCCCCCACCACGGTCCGCTGTGGCCCATGCCACCACCCGTGAAGCCACCGACTGGGTGATCTTCGAGCATCCAGTCGCGGCCTCCCCCGTTGCCGTTGAGGACGCGCGCGAAGTTGACGCCGTGCGCCGACGGCATCGACGTGCCGCCGAGATCGGCAAGGGTGGGACCAAAGTCGATGTTCGAGACGAGCGCGTTAGTGTGGCCCTCGACGACGTCCTTGCCGGCGAAGTAGACAGGCAGTCTTCCAGCCTCGGGCACGTTCTTGAGTGGGAAACCGTCGACGCCCCAGGACATGCCGTTATCTGACGTGAACATGTAGGTCGGGTGGCTGGCAGCGCGGGCACCGCACTGGGCGCAAACGACGGATGACGGCCATCTGGTCGTTGGCCGGCGACAGCCGTGGCAGCCCGATGTGGAAGCCAAGTACCGCAACGATCCGCGCTGCGCCGACATCGCCAATTGGAAGCCAGGCAACTACTCCTGGGCGCGACAGCCCAAACGGCTTCCCGCTCGAGAACATCTGCCGCGCGATGCTGTCCCAGCCGTCGGGCGTCTTGTCGGGCATCTGGTCGGGGTAGTTGAGGTACTTGCCGGCCATGATCGTGTAGTAGCCAGCGTCGTGGAGCGCGGTCGCGACCGTTTGCGTGGGATCGAGCAGTCGAGCGCGGTTGATGACCACGCCGTGAGTGCGCGTGTGCTCGCCGGTCAGGAATGAAGCTCGGCCAGGGCAGCACAGCGGTGTCTCAGAATATGCCGCGTCGAAGCGCAGGCCGCTGTTCAGGAAGAGGTCGCGGATGTTGGGCAGGCGGTCCAGGATGCGCTTGTCGATCGCGCCAAGGTCGTCGACCATGAACACGACGATGTCCCGCCGGTCGTCGCCGCGCGGCGCGGCATTGGTCAGGAACGGCAGTGCCAGAGTCAGCAGCCCGAGCGCAGCAACGAGCAGACCACGGCGCTTGGTGCTTGCTGTCATGCCAGCGCGAAACCCCCGAAATCGGACTGAGTGGACCTTTAGTACTGTCCATGGTGTAGTTCCTCACTCACCACGTCCGCGCAAGGTGTCGCGCCCCTGAATCGTTGTTCTACATCACCGTCGCGCCCCCTCTGGCGCGCGGCATTAGGATCGGCAGATGGAAGACCAAGCGAAGACACCCGAAGAACCCCGACCCGAGACCACTAAGGACGAGGAGCAGCTGCCCCTGGATCGCATCGGCGACGGCGAGACGATGGACGACCCGATCGACGATGCCTCTGCCGATTCCTTCCCGGCCAGCGATCCGCCGAGCTTTACGAAGTCGACTACCGACTGACCGCCTGGGTTACGGACTCAGGACGAAGAAGCCGTCGACATCGACGCGGGGTCGCCCTGAGGTGCCGTTGACGTAGATCTTGATCGTGTGCGGGCCGGCCGATAAGCCGCTCGCGGTGAACACGATCACGCTCGACTGTGCGCTCGACGCCTTTAGATCCACCACGGCCTTTTGCACGCCGTCGATATAGACCTTGGCCTTGCCGCGCTTGGGTCCGCGAGCCGAGACCCACGCAACGTCCGTGCCACTGAACGCGAACGTGGCCGTAGCGCCCTTCGTCTTCGAGAAGATCGTCGTGCCCCACGTTCCGGCGGTGGGCGTCGACCACGTTTTGACCCGCGTCGCCGTCGTTTCTTGATACGAGAACTGTGCGACCGAGACCGGAGGAGAAGTGCCGCTGTTGCCGGCCAGATCGATGGCCGATGCTTGGAAGACGTGCGTGCCGTCCGCGGACTGGTAGATCGTCGGTCCGGCGACGCCGCTCGCGACTGAGGTCGAGTCGACGTTCAGGCTGCCGCTTGCGACACCGCTCGTTGCATCGTCCGTGCTCCAGCTGACATGGAGCGCCACATGTCCGTCCGCGCCTACCACGTCACCCTCCGTCAGCGAGATCGCCGTGACCGCCGCGGTCGGCGCGTCGTCATCGACGACCAGCGCGATTGCCATTTTCTGCGTCGTGGTGCCGTCCGTGGCGGTGACGACCATCGGATAAACGCCCGGTGAGGCGCCACCGGCAACGGCGAGATGCAGAACGGAGGATGTGTCGCCGTTCGCGGCCGGGTTCGGCGTAAAGGTCGCCGTGGCTGGCCCCGGATCACTGACGCTGAACGCGATCGGGCTCGAAGATGCCCGCCGGGTCGCCGCGAACGTCAGTTGCGCGCTGCCGCCAGGTCTGGCGACAGCGGAGCGCGTCGCAGTCGCGATCTGGAAGGACGGAAAGCCGAGTGGGCAGTACACGCCCACCGCATCCCAGGCCAGCTCTGTGGCGGCAATGTCAGCCTGCGCATAGCCACTCGCGTTGGCCACCAAATAGTTCACTGCCTCAAGCGAGCTGGTTCGGGCGTCGCAGAAGGTGGCGCTGCTGGTCATGTCCAGCGTCCACGCGCGATAGAACACATTTGCTGCGTGGTCGATTCCGATTCCCGGCACCAGCACATCGCAGTCCGCCCTCGGGTCAGTCGGCCCTGAGCAGCGCGCGTTCCGCCCCCCGTGGGCGAGCAGGTAGAAGGCGTGGTTGGCGATGCCGCTGTTGGTGTGGACGCCGCACTGGTCATTGAAATCGCCGCAATTGCCGGGACTGGTGTTCGCGTAGACCCGCTGCGAGTAGTGCGACGGCTGGCCGAGGATCGCGGGATTGGCCAGACTTCGAAGGGCGTGTTTCGCGCCACCGATGATCAGGTCCTCTGCGAGCCACCAATCGGCGCAGGTTGCCTGAGCGGGCTCGCGCATGCAGTTCGATGTGTTCGGCTCGAGCATCTCGAACTCGGCAGTCGTCCCCATGATGTCCGAGAAGGCCTCGTTCAGCGCTCCCGACTCCTTGAGGTAGTCGAGGTCGGCGTGGCAGCTCGTGACGGCGTGCGACAGCTCGTGCGAGACCACATCCTGGCCCGCGGACATCGCGGAGTACGTCGAGCCGTTGCCGTCGCCATAGGCCATGACCTTCGCTTCTGGATCCCAGAAGGCGTTCGAGTACGAGCTGCCGTAGTGGACGAAGCTGCGGATTGAGCCTTCTATGCAGTCGCGCGGTAGATCGAAGTTGAACTTGGTGCGGTAGAAGTTGTCTGTGAGTGCCGCTTAATACTGGGCATCGACTGCCGCGAGCTCGCGGCTGCCGGACCAGACGTTGTCCGAATCTGTCATGGCCGAGCCCAGGTAGTTCATGTGGTTGTTGGCGTCGTA
>JBBQEC010000142.1:0-6539 GCA_038320305.1 Candidatus Limnocylindrales bacterium
CAACCGGTTGTGCTCGTTCTGGGTGCAGCCCACAACCGGCTGTTGCTAGGCAGTTACGCGCCACCGCGTCGATGCCGGCCAGCGCCACCGGGTTGTGAAGCGGCGCCAGGTCCGAGAGCGCGGCGATGGCCTCGCGAACCCGCTCGTCGATGACGGCCGCCTCTCGGAAGGCCGCACCGCCGTGCACCACCCGGTGGCCCACAGCATCGACGGGCGACATCTGCTCCAGCACCGCGCGTAGCTCGGCCTGGTGCCGCCCGCCTTCCGGACCATCCCAGGTTGCGGCGCCTTGGGCCTCCACCGCCTCGGTCGCGGCGTCCAGCACCGTCCATTTCAGGCTGCTCGAGCCAGCGTTGAGGATCAGGACTCTCGTCATGGCCTCGCCCGTCCGAAGCGATAGCTCCGGTCCTTGTCATGCCCCGCCGTCCGCTCCCGACGCGGATACGAGCGGAGGTTTAGTGACGGCATTGGCGTTCGAAGGTGTGGGGCCATATCATCGCTCCTCCGACTCAGTATCCACCTTGCCGATGATCTCGGCCCGCGAAGGACATTGTCCATAGTCGGCGCTCCGCCAATGGCAGCCAGGGCCTCGACCGCATCCAAACTGAGCTGGTACGATGCCTCGTGGCGGCGAGCATCGGTGCTGAGCCCGGGGTAGCGGTCGCCGCCAAGGATCGTGCGGCTTTGCTGGCGGATGGCCCCGGCGTCCGCGGCCCGAGGGGGATCACGCCCCAGGAACCCGAGCAGATGGTCTTGCGCTGGCGCGTCGTCGGGCACCGGAACAATCGGCCCCATGACGCCAGGGCTCCGCAAGACCTCTTCGGGGACCGATGGCGGGCTGGCCCAGGCCCGAGCGACTTCGCCGGGGTCGATGGTGGCATCCTGGCCGAACACCGGTTGGGGTTGGCGAGGTGAACATGAGTGGAATCGAGATCGCGGTCACGCTGGCAGGGATAGGCTTGATCGCCGCCCTCGCCTGGTTCTTCTTCGGTCCGAAGGAGGCGCGCCGGGCCGAGCTTCGCGGTGGGGTTCAGGAGGTGGCGATCACCGTCAAGGGGGGGTACTCGCCCGACCTGATCCGTGTTCGGCAGGGCGTTCCGCTGCGCCTCGTCTTCGACCGCCAGGAGAACAGCGACTGTACCGCACGCGTCGTGTTTCCGGATTTTCACGTCGCGAAGTCACTCGCGGCGTTCGGCAAGACAACCGTTGAGCTGACTCCCGACGAGATCGGCGAGTTCGGCTTCGCCTGCGGCATGAACATGCTGCACGGCACGCTCATCGTCGAGCCGCCCGGGCAGGACGGCGACGGCTCAGCAGAGGCAGAGACAGAGCGGGCCACCTCGGGTTCCGCCAACGGTCATGATCACGCCGTCGCTCAGGCCGTCGGGGTCGGACCGATGCGGACGGTCGGCCAGACCCAGCAGGTCCAGTTCACTCTGCTCGGGGACGGTGTCTCCTGCCCGACCTGCGTGACGAACATCGAGTCCGTCCTGGAGCAGCTGCCCGGCGTCGACCGCGTTCAGGTGAACTACGGAGCCGGGCGGGTCACGGTCGACTACGATCCCGAACAGGTCACGGAGGGCGATCTCGGAGCGGCGATCGAGGCGACCGGCTATCGGGTTCAGCGGCGCGAGGCGCCTGGGACGGAGACCACCGAGGACGCCGAGGCGGCTGCTCGTCGCGACGAGGTGCGCGACCTGACTCAGCGCTTCCTGGTCGGCGCCATCCTGACGACTCCGGTACTCTATGCCGTGATGGTGAGCGATTTTCTGAGCACCGCGTGGGTGCCGGACCTGCTGCTCAGTCGATGGGTCCAGCTTGTCTTGATCGCGCCGGTCATGGTCTACGCCGGCTGGCCAATCCATCGCACCGGGTGGCTTACCCTCCGCCACCGCACGGCCGACATGAATACCCTGATCACCATCGGCAGCAGCGCGGCGTTCTTGTACAGCCTGCTGGTTACCGTCGCGCCAGCCATGCTGCCCGAGGCGCTGCGCGCGGTCTACTATGAAGCGGTCGGTGTCATCATCACGCTCATCCTGCTGGGGCGGCTGCTGGAGGCACGTGCCAAGGCCGGCACCGGCGAAGCGATCCGGACGCTGATCGGCCTGCAGGCCAGGACGGCTCGCGTCGTCCGCGACGACCAGGAGCTTGAGATCCCGGTCGAAGCCGTCCAGCCAGGTGACGTCGTGAGCGTGCGACCGGGCGAAAAAGTGCCCGTTGATGGAGAGATCGTCGAGGGCCGCTCGAGCCTTGACGAGTCGATGGTGACCGGCGAATCGCTGCCGGTGACAAAGACGGTCGGCGATACCGTCGTCGGAGCGACGATCAACCAGACGGGCGCCTTCCGCTTCCGGGCGACCAGGGTCGGCCGGGACACGATGCTGGCGCAGATCGTTCGGCTGGTCGAGCAGGCCCAGGGGTCGAAGGCACCAATCCAGCGCCTGGCCGACGCCGTGGCCAGCTACTTCGTTCCCGCCGTGATCTTCATTGCCATCGGCACCTTCGTCATCTGGTTTGACGTCGGGCCATCACCACGGCTTATCTTCGCCCTGGTGAGCGCCGTCTCGGTGCTGATCATCGCCTGCCCGTGCGCCCTGGGCCTGGCCACCCCACTCTCGATCATGGTGAGCACCGGGAAGGGGGCAGAGCACGGCATTTTGATCCGTTCGGCCGAGGCGCTGGAGACGGCCCACAAGCTGCAGACGATCGTGCTTGACAAGACGGGCACCATCACGAAGGGCGAGCCAGCGCTCACCGACATCATGTGCATTGGCAGGCTCTCTGACGAGGCGGTGCTGCGTCTGGTGGCCTCGGCCGAGCGCCAGTCCGAGCACCCACTCGGGGACGCCATCGTGCGCGGGGCCGAGGAGCGGGGCCTGCAGTTAGTGGATGCCGCGAGCTTTGAATCGGTCACCGGCTCGGGACTTCAGGCTCGCGTGGATGGCCAGGCGCTCTTGATCGGCAATCGGCGGTTGCTCGCGAATGCCGGCATCGACACCGTGAGGCTTGATGAGGAGGCCCACCGCCTGTCCGGCGAGGGCAAGACGCCGATCTACGTCGCCGTCGACGGCGCACCAGCAGCCATCGTCGCGGTCGCGGACACGCTGAAAGAAGAGTCTGCGGCGGCGGTCCGGGCGCTGCAAGACCTCGGGCTCGAAGTAGTGATGATCACCGGCGACAACCGCCGCACGGCCGAGGCGATCGCTCGCCAGGTGGGCATCACGCGTGTGCTGGCGGAGGTGCTCCCACAGGACAAGGCACTCGAAGTGCGGCGGCTGCAAGACGAGGGCAAGCTGGTCGGGATGGTGGGTGACGGGATCAACGATGCCCCGGCGCTGGCCCAGGCCGATGTCGGGCTAGCCATCGGCACCGGTACCGATGTTGCCATCGAGGCTGCCGACGTCACCCTGATCTCGGGCGATCTCAGAGGCATTGTCACGGCCATCAGCCTCAGCCGCGCGACCATGCGGAACATCCGACAGAACCTGTTCTTCGCCTTCGCCTACAACGCGGCCGGCATCCCGATCGCGGCCGGCATCCTGTATCCGGTCATCGGGCTCCTGCTTAATCCGATGATCGCTGCGGCCGCGATGGCTGCGAGCTCACTCTCGGTCGTGCTGAACGCCAACCGACTCCGGGGGTACCGACCACCTGGCCTGCCACGGTCCGGGACACCAGCTCACCGAATCGTAACAAAGGTAGAGACGCGCTCCGACGAGACCCAGAAGGAGGAATCGGTGAAAACAGTCAAGGATCCAGTGTGCGGGATGGAGATCGATCCGGACGGCGCCGCTGCCAGTGAAACGTACGAGGGTAAGACCTACTACTTCTGCTCAGAAGCCTGCCACGCACGCTTCACAGCCGCGCCAGAGAAATATGCCTCGTGATTCAAGGGAAGATGCTGCGCGGCGCCACGATCACGGGACCCGGCTGACAATCGATGCGGGGACAGTAGCCTGAGAACTCGGACAATGACCCACACAGATCTGCGGGATCACGGATGCGAGACGACACTACCCCGTTCTGAGCTTCGCCCAAGACTTTTGGCGATACGTGAGCAAACCTGGCCACAGTTCTGGGTAGGTCTGACATGCGGGTGCATTCATGACCAGTGGACTCGATCTCCAAACGCTGCTGCTCGTGATCCTCGGGGTGCTGCTTCTGATCGTGATTGTGGACCTGTTCCTGGCTGGTGGGGCGATGAGCACCGGCATGATGGCCGGGATGGCCGGGATGGGTACACCCTGGGGACACGGCCTGTTTCTGGTTCTGGTGGTCCTGGTGCTGGTGGCGCTCTTCACCAGCAAGCCGGGGTGATCGTGTCGGGCCAGATCACGCTGCCCAGGGTAACTGAGCACTTACGAGTTCATCACTCACGCATCCGGAGGTTAGCCCATGTCAGGATTCGACTACTTCATCATTCCCTTGTTCTTTGGGCTCATCGTGTACTTCGGCTACCTATTCAGGCAGGTCTCCGGCACGACCCGGAAATTCTTCCTGGGGTCGCTTCACGAAACGGAGAAAATCGTACGGTAAGGCCGAGGTGACCCTTGAGGCGGCGCAGCCAGGTGTCAGAGTGGGGTCTACCCTAACTGGACGTCAGGGTTCCCCGGGTGAGGACGTCAGAATAGCGTTGTCAAGCGCATTTCTTGACACCGTGGTTGGCGGGTCTCAGAAGTCAACCTGACAGCTTGTCGTAGTGCGCTTCGTACTCGGCCTGCAGTCGAGCGTTCAAGGCATTCAGTGCCTGGTAGCCCGGTGCATCCTGAGACGGGTACGTCCTTCGATCGGCCAGCGCCGCATCCAGCACCGCCAGGAGACAGTCGAGATCCCAGCGGTAGAGGCTGAGGGGACGTGTGCCTCGATACTTCTCAATCCGGCGATCCAAACCGAAGCTCTCTGCCATCCAGACCGTGTGCTGTTGGAGCTCGTGCAGTTCCGCTCCTGCGATCAGGATCTGGTGTCGGATGTCATGCCTTCCTGGTTTCATGCGGCTGGCACCTTTGAGACTGCTCCCAGTGTGCCATGGGTAGCCCTTCACTGGCAGGAGAGACTGGCGAGCTTGTGCCAGACAGGGTCAGTTTAGCCTTAGCGTACGATTTTCTCCGTTTCGTGAAGCGGCCCCTTACAGCGGTTTTCTGAGCAGATGGCCCCGTACCAGACCTGCTCGTCTCCGAGTAGCCGGGGGCCATCTTGTATGCACACCGCTGTAGCGTACGATTTTCTCCGTTTGGTGAAGCGACCCCACGATCAGGACTGGCGTCCGCCGCCGACTATTGCTACCTGGGGGCTCGGCGTCCCCCTGGAAACGATCCGCTTCGCCGGAGCGAATCGACTCTGCATCCGGCTGCGCTACAGCGGCAGCGAGCGAGTCATCGAGCCGTACTCGCTGCGGCGCACCCGTGACGGCAATCTCCTCCTCCATGCTCTTCGGGCCGACACGGGAGAACATCGCTCGTACCGCGTTGATCGCATTGAGCGTATCGAGGTCACCACCCAGGCCTTCCGTCCAAAGTATGTCATCGAATTCACTCGCCTCGGCCCGATCACGATACAACCCACCACGACCCATGTAGCCGGTGACGCACGGGCTCACAGGTCCGGATCGGCTCGAAGCACGGTCGGCACCCATCGGTCGCCGCGACGCCAGCGAACACTAGGGCCGGTCTACGTGATTGCCTGTCCGGTCTGCGGCAAGCAGTTCCGCCGCGCCCGCAACAACCTGGTGCTCCGACCGCACAAGGCCCCAGGCGGCTGGCCGTGCTCAGGCCGACGCGGCTACCTCGTCGGGATCAGATAGGGGCTGCTACGTTGTCTGAACCGGCCGGGACGACTCACTCCGGGCGGCGAACTCGAGCACGGCCTTGACCTGCTCCCGCGTGACCGGGAATTGCTCTACCACCTCGTCAACAGTCATGCCATCTTCGAGGTTCTCAAAGACGATCACCACCGGCGTGCGCGTGCCCGTGAACACCCAGGCTCCGCTCACCTTGCCGGGGATGCTTTCCATAGCCGAGCACTGGGACCAATCGAGCGAGGCCATGGGCTGATCTCCTTCCGCCTTTGAGCGTACCACGTCCTACCGGACGCGCTCGAAGCTCGTCTCGCCGGCCTACGTGTTTTTCGGCGCTCACAACGATGAGACCGCCGGCCTTCCGACGACCACCAGTGGCGCTCCGCCGTGCCAGACTCGACCATCTAGCGCCGGTGCCCGCGTCCCTGCTCCCGTACAAGGCTGAGTACCAGGCGATCGCCAACCAGCAGTCGCCGGGCACCACCCTGGTCGTACTGCCCTCTCCTGGTAGTCGGCAACGACTACCCCTTGAGAGTGTCGCCAGTGCGCTTCGAGCCAAGGGACTCGCGGTGGCGACTGTCACCGCTCAGCAGGTGCATTCATCGCATCGGTGAATATGCATCTCCTATATGTACACATGTACAGGTCTGTGCTACTCTGTACAGATCATGTGCGTGCGACGGAGGCAGCATGGCAGAACGAGAACCTATGACCCAGATCATCAATGTCACTGAAGCACGCC
>JBBQEC010000143.1:0-6479 GCA_038320305.1 Candidatus Limnocylindrales bacterium
GGCATTGCCAATGAAGCCGACTGCGACTCGGTGGGGCCTGCCGATGCCGCGACATCAAGGCTTTCCACCGGTGAGTCGGTCGGCGCGAGAGTTGGCGCGAGCGTCACCGTGGCCGCGGCCGAGGCGGTTGGCTCGAGCGTCGGCGCCTCAGTGGGTATTGGTGTTTCCGCATCGGGCGTACACGGCGGCGTTGGCTCGGGTGTGAGTGTCGGCTCGGGTGTCGGACTCTGCGAAGCCGATGTCGTTGGTGTCAGCGACGACGATGAGCCAGATGTCGGCGTGGGCGTCACGAACGGGGTAGGCGCATCAGCTGGGACGGCCGCCGCAGACATTGGCTGGGCGACTGGAGTGCCGTTGACAACAGAATCCGCCACGTTGTTGTTCGTGTCCATGGCGTTGCCCGACGCGCCGCCGGGCTTGCGCTCGAGACTGGACGAGGCGGGCGGCGCGGCGCCCGGCGTCCCCTCGACGAAGGTGCTCGCGGCGTCACCCCAGCTGAGCGAGTCGATGACCGCGCCACCGACAACGCGCAGGGCCAAGCTGCCGCCCGTCCCGGACAGGCCACCGCTGTACGTGCCATCGGCCGCGGCAGCGAATGTTCCGGACGAATTGGCAATCAGGAGATGGCGGTGCGCTGGCAGCAGCAGGGCCGTCCATGTCTGCTTGCGCGTGACAGTCGAGCCCGTAGATGTGACGTAGACGAGCTCGAGTCCGTCCAGATCGAGCGCCTCGCTCGACGCGTTGTACATCTCGACGAACTCATCCGAGGCGCTCGCGCCGCCGGTCACGACCTCCGAAACGAGGAGGCCGGTGGACGGCGGCCAGCTCACGGCCGAGAGTGGCGCGGCGTCCAGATCTCCTTCCACGGGTCTCGCTCGAGCGCTCACCGACGTCAAGACCAAACCAACCAGCGTCATTGCCAGGATCGACCGAACGAGTCGCGTCCAGCGCGCTTGCGACATAACCATCCGCCTCCGGTGCGCGGCGGGGAGACGGGCAAATGCCAGTTTGGTGACCGCGACTTATCGCTCACTTATCGTCATTTATCCACGCAAACCAGCAGCCGCCGATCGCCCACCAGAGAGCAGCGCACGGGCATTGCGTTACGATGATTGGACCGCCTTTCACGTCACGACAGGAGTCCGCTTTGGCACGCGCCAAGAACACAACACGTTCGGAAGCTCGGCGGCGCACGCGCGAGCAGGAGCGCGCCGAGATCGCCGCAGAGCAAGAGCCTGAGGACGGTGGATCGGCCGCAGCGACGGCAACTGCAACAACAACCGCTCCACGCCGGCGCGGGATGCTCTTCCAGTGGCCTGACATTCGTACCGACGCACGCTCGATGCCGGCTATGTTCCGAACTCGGAAGCTGCTCTGGCTGCCGTTCATCCTGTTGGGCGTCGGCTTCGTTCTGGCCCTCGCCTTCAGCGCGCTGCCGGTCGAAATCCAGCAGTGGGCGCTTCTCTACTTCCAGTACTTCTTTGCGCCACAGGCGCTCTTCACGTACTTCATCGGCGGCTTCGTGGCCACCCGCGCCTCGTACATGGTCGGCTTCATCCTGGGCGCGCTCATGGGCGTTCTGTGGGCCGTCGTGCTCGTCGCCAACACGGTGGCGAACACGGACCTCGCGCCAATTGGCGGCGACCTGCTCTCGACCGTCGGCCCTGTAGTCATCGCATCGTTGGTGCTCGGCACGTTCGCGGCTGGCTTTGCTGGCTGGTATCGCGACTTCCTGCGCGGCATGCAGACGCGCAACAAGGACCGTCAGGCCGAGCGCGACGCCGCGGCCAAGGCCAAGCGCCGCGACGATCGCCAGGAAGCGCGCCGTTCAGCCAAGCCCGCCTCCCCGGCCAAGTAGGCGGGTTCTCCAGACAGGCGCGATTCGCCGACTAACCCGAAGGCACGATCGTCGACTAGCCCACCCGGCGCCCGCCGGCGTGGCCCATATGCCTGACACCCTGCGGCGAGTTTGGGCCGCCCTGGGGCCGAGCTACCTCTGACAGCGATTCGACGCGGTCGGCGATCAGGTTGACCACGTTCGACTCGCGCTCGAGGCGGCCCTCGACATAGAGCAGCGCATGGCGCCGCACTGTCGCCCGGAAGCGCGCCCAGATATCCGGCCAGAGCGTGACGTTGACCATGCCGGTCTCGTCCTCGAGTGCCAGGAAGACAGTGCCACGTGCGGTCATGGGGTGCTGGCGAGTGACGACCAGGCCACCGATCTTCACCCGTCCCGGCTTCGCATCGGCCAGATCGCCTGCGCGCAGAACACCCAGCCGATCCAACGCGGGCCGATACAGCTCGATTACCTGGTGCCGCGCATCGAGCGCCAGGATCGCGTAGGAATCACCCAGCCGTTCGAGCTCCGATGGTGGTGGAAGATCGGGCGCGTCGGTCGGTGGCAAACGCAGGTCGAGCGTCTTCGCTGTTCGCGTGGCGGGTCGTGAGCCCGTCGCGCGTGCTGAGCCGACGATCTCGCGAAGCTGCCAGAGCAGCTTGCGGCGCGGCTCAGCGAGCGAGTCGACCGCACCGCCGCGGATAAGCCGCTCAACGATCTGCTCGGCAAGCTCGGTGCGCGCGACCAGATCGGCCAGCGACGTGAACGGTCCACCACGCGCCACCTCTGCGTCGAGCGCCTCCCCTTCCCGTTCGCCGATGCCCTTGACGAGCCCGAGCCCAAGGCGAACGCCGTATCCCTCTGAAGTCGCCGCGGACCAACGGTCACGCTCCGCGCGACTGGGCACCACGCAGGCCGAGGAGTCGACGATCTCCGGCCGGCGCTCAATGCCGGCATCTGCGGGGAGTGGCTCGTCGGGCATACCGACCCACTCGGTCGTGGTTCGGAAGCGGCTCCTGTTGATGTCGACCGGCAGGACAGCAACGCCGTGGCGTTTGGCGTCGTTGATGAGCACCTCGATCGGGTAGAAGCCCATGCGTTGGGCGTTGATCAGCCCGGTCACGAACTGGGCCGGGTAGAAGAGCTTCAGGAAGGCGCTCTCGTACGCGGTGCGTGCGAAAGCCGCGGCGTGACTCTTGTTGAAGCCGAAGCTGGCAAATGCCGCGACCTGGCGAAAGAGCTCCTCAGCCTGGTCCGTGGCAAGGCCGTTAAGTGCGATGCAACCGTCGACGAAGCGCTTGTGCAGCTTCTCCATCTCTTTGGATGAACGCCAGGTGCCCATCGCTCTTCTGAAGCCATCCGACTCTGCCGCGCTGAAGCCGGCGACATCGATTGCGATCTTCATTACCTGCTCCTGGTAGAGGATCACACCGAGCGTTTCCTCGAGGGCCGGCTGGAGGCTGGGATGGAGATAGGTGACTTCTTCCTTGCCCTGTCGTCTTCGGAGATACGGATGCACGGCGTTGCCCTGGATGGGTCCGGGCCGGATGATCGCCACCTCGACAACGAGGTCGTCGAGGGTCGTGGGCCTGCTGCGTGGCAGCGTTTGCATCTGCGCGCGCGACTCGATCTGGAAGACGCCGACCGTGTCCGCGGCCTGGATCATCCGGAAGACGTCCGGGATGTCCTCCGGTAATCGGTCAAGGACGACATGGA
This sequence comes from Candidatus Limnocylindrales bacterium, assembly GCA_038320305.1. Classification (GTDB taxonomy): domain Bacteria; phylum Chloroflexota; class Limnocylindria; order Limnocylindrales; family CSP1-4; genus JALYGJ01. The sequence continues at coordinate 3,554 of JBBQEC010000143.1, forward strand.
CTGCGCAGTCCTGTGCAATATCCCTTAGCGCGTCGTCAATGGCGCTGAGCATCCGCAGCCCAAGCAGGTCCAGCTTGATCAGTTTGATCGTCTCAATGTCGCGTTTGTCGTATTGCACGACGACACGGCCGGGCATAGTGGCTCTTTCGAGCGGGGCAATGTCGATCAAGGGCGCGGCCGTGATGAGCATGCCGCCGGTGTGGATCGACAGATGTCGCGGAAAGCCGTCAATCCTGCTGGTCAGCTCCAGCCACCGTTCCCAATTCGACATGCCCACCGTCGACGGCCGATCGGCAGCCTCTGCCGTTGGCGCTCGTGCGGTTTCGCCCGTCGTCGCAGGCATCTCCCCTGTTTCACCCGTCGTCGCCGCGACGAGCGTCGCAGCTGGATGCGCCCCGGTCATCGAAATATCGGCACTATCTGTATCGGTGTGGTTAGCAGAAGCGGAATCCCGCTCGCCCTCTCCGCCACCTCCCGGTAAGACCGTCAGTTGAGCGTGGATGAGCTGCGCGTCGGGCTCACCGCCAGCCAAAGCGCCGCCCGCGACGGCCTTTAGCCCGCTCCTTGCTGATAGTGCCTGTCCGCCGGCGTCGATCAGAGCCTGTCCGCTGGCGTCGATGGGGCGCGGCCGACGAACCAGAACGGGATGGATCTCCCCGTCGGCCTCCTGCGCGTCGCGCTCCGTCTCGCGTCGCAGCCAGCGCACAGACACGGGCGTGTCGCCCGGCCCGCCTTCGTCGTCGGACGTGCCGCGCGGTGTGCGCCCCGGCCGCTTGGCATCGACCGGCGCGAGCTCGAGCGGCAGGCGCCGCGGACCGTTGAGCTGGCCCATGCCGTCGACGAAGCCACGCTCCTCGGCCAGCGCCGCCGAGACAACGGCCGACACTGACCCACCCACCGACCCACCCGCGGCGGGAGACTGCGTGAAGAACTCAGCGAAGCCGCCCTCGGCCTCCAGATCACGCCGGACCATGACGGAGTCATAGGTTTCGAGCGCCTTCGCGACGCGGTCGACCAGCGGCCGCGGAAAACCCAGCGCGTAGCCAACTTCGCGCACTGCCGAGCGAGCCCGATACGTGACGAGGTTGCAGACCATGCCGGTGTGTTCGGGGCCGTAGCGCTCATAGCAGTACTGGATGACTTCCTCGCGGCGCGACGAGGCAAAGTCGATATCCACGTCCGGATACGACGTGCGTCCTTCGTTGATGAAGCGCTCAAAGAGGAGCTTGTGGCGGATCGGGTCGACGCGCGTGATGCCCAGCACGTAGGCAACGATCGAATCGCCCGCCGAGCCGCGGCCCTGGGCAGGGATGCCGCGGTCGCGACAGAAGCTCATGATGTCCCAGCAGATCAGGAAGAACTCGGCGAGGCCGGTGCGCTCGATGACATCCATCTCATGCGCGAGCTGCTTGACCACGGCGGGCTTCAATGGGTGATACCGCGCACGCATCCCGGTGTGACAGAGCGTCTCGAGATACGAGAACGCCGTCTCGCCCGATGGCACGGTGAAGCCTGGAAATCGGTATTGCTCGAAGTCGAAGTCGACCGAGCACGAAGCTGCGATCTCCGCAGACGCCGAGATCCCCGCCAGCCACGCCGCAGCGACCCGAGCACCCAACGCGCCACTCGCCGGCGGCAGTGCCGCCATCTCGGCAAAGCCCTTGAGGTAGTACTCGCCGTTCGGCCGGCGTAGATGGCCGCTCTCCTCAAGCGGTTGGCCGTGGCGGATGCACACGAGGACGTCCTGAAGCTCCCGGTCGGCAGGCAGCGCGTAGTGCGCGTCGTTGGTCACGACGAGCGGCAGGCCCAGCTCGTCGCCAAGCGCAACCGTTTCCGCGACGAGCCAATCGTCATCGGCCAGAAGGTGATGCTGCAACTCGAGGTAGAACGCGTCAGGAAAGATCTTCGCTAACCTCCGCGCGGCGTCCTGTGCCCCTTCTCGATCCCCGGCCAGCAGCCGCCGCGCGATCTCGCCATGGCGACAGCCAGACAGCGCGATCAGCCCCTGCGTATCTGCGCGCAGCCGCTCGTGGTTGAACCTGGGCACGCCCTTGGTCCCGGCCAGGTGGGAGTTGCTCGCCAGCCGGCACAGGCTGCGATAGCCGGACATGTCGCGGGCAATGAGCACGAGATGCGGCCCGAGTTCGCGGCTGCGCACACCGCGCAGATCCTCACGTCGCGGTTCGCGGTGACCCGGCGGCCGGAGTCGCTCGATCGCTGGACGAACGACACGGCCGTCGGTCTGTGGCTGCGCGAAATCTGCCTCTATGGGCTCCGACTCACCGCCCACGCTCGATTTGCCACGCACTGGACGCCTGCGCCGCGGGATGACGATGCCGTTGGCGTCCGACGCGATGGGATCGAGCAGCTCGACCTCCATCCCGACGATCGCGTTCAACCCTGCTTCGCGCGCGGCGCTGGAGAAACGGACGGCGCCGTAAAGGCCCTGGTGATCGGTCAACGCGACGCCCGTCAGGCCCGACTCGAGTGCTCGTTCGACGAGATCCTCCACGCTCGACGCACCGTCTAGGAACGAGAAATTGGAGTGGCAGTGCAGCTCGGCGAAGGCGCTCGTCACCCGCCGATAATAGAACGTATGTTCTAGTTGTCGAGAACCGCCGGCCGTGAGCACGGACGCAGCGCGGAACGCCGATTGCTGGCACGATTGACGGCACATGAGCCCCGTTCGTCTGGCCGTCTTCGGGATCTCGCTGGTGCTGTTGGTCGGCGCCATGTGGCTCGTATTCGTCGGTGTCCCAAAGAGTCCCGCGCCCGTGCCGACGACCGTCGCCGCCGTTCAGACTCCAGGCACAGGCCCTGCCTCACCCGCGGCGAGTGGCAACCCCCAGTCATCGGTGGTTCCGGGATCGCCGGCAACAGGTCCCGGCGCCAGTCCAACGACGGCCCCGACGCCGGGGGATCCACT
>JBBQEC010000144.1:0-6465 GCA_038320305.1 Candidatus Limnocylindrales bacterium
GTCGTTACGGCCGTTGGTCCGAGCGTACTTGACGCGCTGGTCGGGCTCGAGAGAACGACCGCCGTGGACGCCACCGAGGTTGCCGTAGGCGCCGGCGCAGATGTGCACGCCGCCGCAATGATAACGACGACGGCGACTGCACCGATACGTAGGCCACTCACGATCGCCACCTCAGGTGCCTGCCACGAGAACTGCCACGAGCGCGACAGCCGCAGGCAACGCCTGCACGAACAGGATCCGCCGCGACACAGTCGCCGCGCCGAAGACGCCGGCAACGATCACGCACGCCAGGAAGAAGATCCGAAAATAGAAGGCCGTTGGCTCCGCGACGACCAGGCCGGCTACCAGGCCGGCGGCGAGGAAGCCGTTATAGAGGCCCTGGTTGGCGGCCAGCACGGCCGTCGTACCAGCCTGTTCGGCTGTCATCCCAAAGGTCCGCAAACCAATCGGCCGGCGCCACAGAACCATCTCCAGGACAAGGAACCAGACGTGGAGAGCCGCGACGATGGCGACGAGGACGCTGGCAACGGTTGGCATGCCGGCCGAGTCTAGCGTCCGCTCAGGTGGGTTCGACGACCGTTTCTCCGGTGATCTCCGCCACATCTGATGTCTTGCGGATGCGCGGAATGGCCGAGAAAACGAGCAGCAGGATCGACAGCGCCATGCCGGCCCAGCCAATAAAGATGCCGCCACGAACGCCGATGACGCCCGCCAGCGCGGCGGCCAGCAACGCCCCGAGCGGGTAGGCGATGCCGTGCGAGAAGACCTCGAGCGTCGCGTTGACGCGGCCCAGGATGTGATCGGGGATGACCCCCTGGATGAGCGACAGTTCGGCCACACCTTCAATCGTCTGGAGACCGTCGCCGATCAACTGCGGCAGGAAGACCATCACCGTCGCGAGCAGGATGGGGCCACCGGCCAGCGGCGTCAGGATGCCTATCGCCGACGCGCCGGCCGCTGCCCAGATGATTGCGCGGCCGAACCCCAGGTGCCGGATCGTGCGCGATGCAAAAAACGAACCGACGAGCGCGCCGACACCACCCGCGGAGACGACCACGCCGAGCATGAATGGCGAAAGGCGGAGCTCGTCGATCAGGTAGATCGTGTACAGAACGCCGTAAAACGAGCCCGCCACGTGGGCGATGACCGAGCGCAAGGTCAATGGTACGAGTACGGGGTGGCTGCGGACGACCCTCAGGCCCTCAGCGATCTCGTGGCGGATATGAGTCTTTTCGGGACGGGCCGGCCGCGCCGGTTCGGGCGCTCGGATGAGGAGCAGCGAGATTGCCGACACGACATAGGAAGCTGCGTCGACGAGGATCGCGAACGGCGCGCTGATGAGCTGGACCAGCGCGCCCGCAAGGCCGGGGCCGCCGATCTCCGCGAGCGACGAGCTCGCGGCCAGCTTGCTGTTGCCCTCGACGACGCGATCCACGCCAATGAGCGACGGGACGTACGCCGGATACGCCGAGTCGAAGAGCACGCCCAGGCAGCCTTCGAGGAAGACCACGAGATAGAGCTGCTCGAGGCGCAGGACGCCGGCGAGGTAGGCGACAGGTATCGAGAAGAGAAGCACGGAGCGCGCTACATCTGCCCAGATGAGCACAGGACGCCGACGAACACGATCGACCCACGCCCCGGCGAAGAAGCCGACCAACAGCACGGCGAGGCTCTGCGCGACCACGATCAGGGCCATCTCGAAAGGGCCGGCGCCCAGGACGAGCAACGCCACGAGGGGCACGGCCGTCCGAGTGACGACGGAGCCCAGGCGCGAGATGGTCTGCCCGGTCCACAGCTTCATGAAGTCGCTGTGGCGCCAGAATGAGGGTGAGGTGATCAAGGCGGCGAAGGATATCGGTCGGCGGCATCAGTCCTGCAGCTGGCTGATCGCGTTTCGAGTCCTGTTTCGATCGTCTGATACTGCGTGGGGGTATCGTGTGGCATACTCCATGGGAGTATGCCTAATGTGTCCGTGCCTTCACCTCGGCTGGCGCCGATCGAGATCGTGCTGCCGATCGAAGGCATGACCTGCGCCTCGTGCGTCAACCGCATCGAACGCTTCCTCAACAAGACCCATGGCGTAGTCGAGGCAAGCGTCAATCTGGCGACAGAGCGCGCCACCGTCCGCGTGCTTCCCGGCGTCGCAGGACGAACCGAGCTGGTCGGGGCAGTTGAAGCGGCGGGCTACGACGTGCGACCCGACGCACCTGAATCAGCAGCCTTGGAACTCGACCCAGACGAGCCCATCCGCCGTCAAGAGCGCCGGCAGCTACTGACCCACTCGCTGGTTTCGATCCTCGTCGCGGGGATCCTGATGGTCGTCATGTTCCTGCCCCAGACCGCCGTTGCGATGACCACGCTCAATTGGCTGGCACTTTTGCCGGCCACGTTCGTTCAGTTCTGGGCCGGCCGGCGCTTCTACGTCGCCGCCATCCGCGCTGCTCGCCACGGCACCACCAACATGGACACACTCGTGGCGGTCGGCACCACGGCAGCGTGGGGCTACAGCGTCTTCGTGACTCTCTTCCCGGGGGTCATTCAACAGGCCGGACTCGAGCCGCAGACGTACTTCGACAGCTCGACGATCATCATCGGGCTCGTCCTGCTCGGACGCTGGCTCGAGGCACGGGCGCGCGACCAGACGACCGGCGCAATTCGTCGCCTGATTGGGCTCCAGCCACTCACTGCGGTGCGCATCGAGGGCGGCCTCGACGTCGAGGTTTCGCTCGCGGCAGTCCGCCTGGGCGATCTCCTGCGCGTCAGGCCAGGTGATCGGATCCCGGTCGATGGCGTGGTGGTTGAAGGCGCATCGGCGATCGACCAGTCGATGTTGACCGGCGAGTCGTTGCCCATCGAGAAGGCGGCGGGCGACGAGGTCATCGGCGCGACCGCGAACACCTCTGGAACCTTCATCATGCGCGCGACGCGCGTTGGTCGCGACACAGTCCTCGCATCGATCGTCGATCTCGTCGAGCGCGCCCAGGGCTCGAAGGCGCCTGTCCAGCGGCTGGTCGATCGGGTCAGCGAAGTCTTTATTCCGGCCGTGTTGATCGTCGCGGCGCTGACGTTCGTCATCTGGTTCGTAGTTGGGCCCGAGCCACGCGTGACGCTGGCGCTGACAGCCTTCATCGCGGTCCTCGTGATCGCGTGTCCGTGCGCGATGGGCCTCGCGACCCCCACGGCAATCATGGTCGGCACGGGTCGCGCGGCCGAGGCCGGCATCCTCATCCGCAATGCGGCCGCGCTCGAACTGGCGGCCAAGGTCGATGTTGTCGTCTTCGACAAGACCGGGACGCTGACGCGCGGCCGCCCCTCCGTCGAACAGGTCATCATCGAGCCCGGGCTGGATCAGACAGAGGTCGTCGATCTAGCCGCATCGCTCGAACGGGGCAGCGAGCATCCACTCGGCGCGACGATTGTGGCCTTTGGGCATCTGTCGGAGATTGGCTTCCGCTCCGTCGAGGACTTCAAGGCAGAGGCCGGACACGGCGTGAGCGGAAACGTCGACGGTCGACACGTCCTCGTTGGTACACGGAAGTTCCTCGAGGTGAGCGGCGTCGTTATGACGAGTCCGAGCGCGGACGGTGGGCGATCCTCCGAGGGGGACGCCCATACGGAGGTGTTTGTGGCGATCGACGGTCACCTCGCGGCGACCTTCCTCGTCTCGGATCCAGTCCGGACCGAGAGCGCGGAGGCGGTCGGTGAGCTCAGCGCGAACGGAATCGAAGTGTGGTTGGTCTCGGGTGACGCACCCCAGGTCGTGCGCACGATCGGTCGTGCACTCGGGATTGCGGACGACCATCTCCGCGGCGGCGTGCTGCCGGCCGACAAGGCCGCAATCATTGATGAGATCCGCTCAAACGGCCATGTCGTGGCGATGGTCGGCGATGGGATCAACGACGCGCCGGCACTGGCGGCCGCGGACCTGGGCATTGCCATCGGCAGCGGCACGGACGTGGCCATCGAGGCTTCCGACCTGACGCTCCTGGGTGGCGATCCGCGCCTCGTTCTTTCAGCCCTCACGGTGTCCCGTCGGACGACCTCGATCATCCGCCAGAACCTGGCCTGGGCATTTGGCTACAACGTGGTTCTCATTCCGGTCGCGATGGGTCTGCTCTTTCCATTCTTCGGGATCCTCCTCAACCCAGCTCTGGCAGCCGGCGCGATGGCCCTGTCGTCGGTCAGTGTCGTAACGAACTCACTCCGCTTGCGGAATGTCCAACTACGGACCAAATCTGTTAAACGGATAGGAAGAACCAACATGGACAGGCACGAAAACGGCGCCATCGACTCGTCAGAAATCGACCCTGTGTGCGGCATGTCCGTCGTACGCGAGAGCGCTCGCGACAAGGGACTTTTCAGCCGGCACGATGAGGTCGACTACTTCTTCTGCGGGAAAGGTTGCAAGCTCGACTTCGAGGAGGACCGCGGCCAATACCTTGACCCGGATTACGTCCCGACGATGTAGCGCTCCGAGCTAGTCGGCGCGACCAGGCGCTGCCGCTGTGCAGTCCGCGCAGACTCCAGTGATCGACAGATGGCCAACGTGGACCGCGAACTGCCGGCCGCGTTCGAGCTTGCGCACGAGATCGTGAGCCTCGTCCGTATCAATGTCCCAGGAGCGTCCGCACCGCTCGCACTGCAGATGGGCGTGCTCCGCGTCGGGCAGGATGTGGTATTCCTCGCGGCCGTCAGCGCCATGGCTATGGTGCAGGTAGCCGAGCTCCTCGAGCACATCCAGCGTCCGATGGACAGTCGAAGGAATCGTCTCCGCGTCGCGCTCGCGACACCGTTCGACGATCTCGCTGCCGATGAGACGATCTCGCTGCCGATGACATGTCCGGTCGTTGACGCCCGAACGTCGAGGATCAGTCGGCGCTGCGGTGTCCAACGCAGTCCGCGCGAACGCAGATCGTCGCGGACCTTGCACCAGGCGGCTGTGGGCGTATCGGTTGGCGTCATCGATTCATACCCTGACATGTCGTCGTTGGGCCCGTTGCGGATCCTCGGAGGGAGGCGTGGGGTGGATGCGTACATCGACCAGCTCCTCGGACCCAACAAGGTCAACGAACAAGCGCCACGACAGATGGTCCACCTCGTGGGCGATGGCCCGTGCGACGAGACCTTCTCTCCGGTAGCGAACTTGATTGCCGGCGAGATCGAGCCCCGTCACAGCCAACTTGGCTGGACGAGACACCCGGGCAACGAAATGTGGGACGGACAGGCAGCCTTCCCAGCCGACCTCGGAGCCGCGCCGATCGACGATCTCCGGATTGATCAGGACCAAGCTGCGCGCTTTGACCTCTTCCTGCGAGAGCCCGAGTTGGAGCGGGCCGAAGGCCACGTCATCAATGACGGTCGCGCAGAAAAGCTGGATGTCCGGACCCTGGGCGACGAGCCGATTTCGCGATGAAAGCCGTGTGCGTCCTCGCCGTGGACGACCGTTGCGATGTCTCGCCCGAGCACATACGCGGCATTACCTGCGGCGGATCATCCAGTGAGTCAAGCGAACGTTGCATCCACCCGCGAGACTGGCGTGATGGAAACGGAGCAGGCAGAAACCAGCCCCGGGACGCGGCTGGAGGAGGGTCGGCGCTTCTGGGCCCAACTGCGCGAAAGCGTCGCGCGCGCCGTCGTCGTCGGTGACGAGCCGCTCCGACTGCTCGCGATCGCGCTCCTGGCTCACGGCCACGCGCTGCTGGAGGACGTGCCCGGTGTCGGCAAGACGCTGCTCACGCGCTGCTTCTCACGCGCTTTGGGACTCAGCTTTGGGCGCGTCCAGGGCACACCAGATCTGCTGCCCAGCGACGTTCTCGGCGCGAGCCTGCTGGAGGGCGACCACTTCCGATTCATCCCCGGCCCGGTCTTCACCAACATCCTGCTCGTGGACGAGATCAACCGCGCGACGCCACGGACGCAGAGCGCGTTGCTCGAGGCGATGGAAGAGGGCCAGGTCTCCATCGAGGGCGAGACGAGGCCACTGCCCGATCCGTTCCTCGTGCTCGCAACGCAGAACCCGATCGAACTTGAGGGCACGTTTGCCCTGCCCGAGGCGCAGCTCGACAGGTTCCTCGTCCGGCTCGCGCTGGGATATCCGGACTCGAACGACGAGCGGCGCATCGCGAGCCGTTACAGCGCAGCGGCTGATCCACTGAGCGCCATCGAGCCGATCGTCGACGGAGCGACGCTGCTCGCGATGCGCGAAACAGTGCGCCAGATCCTCGTCGCGGAGCCGGTCGAGGAGTACGTCGTCCGCCTCGTTCGCTCAACGCGCGAGCGCAAGGAGGTGCGCATCGGGGGCAGCCCCCGTGCCAGCGTGGCTCTCTACCGCGCAGCCCAGGCACATGCGTTCCTCGAGGGCCGCGGCTTCGTCCTGCCCGACGACGTCAAGGCCGTCGCGTCGTCCGTCCTCAATCACCGTGTGATCCTTGATCTAGACTTCTCGCTGCGCGGTTCGACCGCCGG
>JBBQEC010000145.1:0-6409 GCA_038320305.1 Candidatus Limnocylindrales bacterium
GCTCGAGTTACTCCTAAGTGATCGCCGGACTCGGAGGTCCCGTGTCGCGGCCAATACGAATTATCCGGCTTCACTACGGATTTGTCCTGAGAGGTGGATTGCGAATTGATTACGGTTGAAGGCCTGGGAGCGTGAACTGCCGTTTCAGTTGCCTTACATCTGCTCCGGAGGTACCGGTTTGGATCCCGCCATCGGTACCAGCCGCGCGCCCATGCGCGTCCCAACCGATGCGTTCGCAGCGCTGCATTCGGAGGGGGCGTCGGCAGGGTGGTCCCGAGACTGGCCTTCGCCCGACATGGGAGCTTATTCGCGCAGCGCGAAATATCAGCCAAGCAGCGGGCCTCGGGCCGGCCAAAGTGTCCGCACGTTCGTCGTACGCAAACGTGCGGACAAATTCAGGACCGCGGGGCGCCTGCACGTGCTCGTAGCCAACGCTGCTTGGCCGTTACGTCGGTGCGGGCGAACAGGACGTCGACAATCAGGCGATAAGCGTCCGTTGCGAAGATCCCGTCGTGTCGACTCGAGAACGCCGAACGGCGAAAGCAGATTGGCTGATCCAGCGCGAGCTACAGGAACTGGGTAACGATCTTCGGAGCGCGCGATTGGCCGCCGGGCTGACTCTCCGTGATGTTGGAAAGGCAGTCGGTGTCGTGGCTTCCGTCGTTCTCACGCATGAACGACCCAAGCCGCCCGGACCGCGGCCACAGGTTCTGGCGCGTCATACTGCGGTCGTTGGGATGCGGGTACGGATCAAGGCGTATCCAGAGGGTCCGTCGATTCGGGACGCGGCGCAGGTGGCGGTGATCCGGGCGTTTCGACGAAAGGATCGGAACGGCCGTGCCGATGATGCTCGAGCAACGGGCGGTAGGGACACCGGGCGATCTGCGCGCGTTCGATGCGACGGTGGATCTGCCCGGCGGCTCGTCGTCGGTGCCTTTCCCGGACACCAGGGTGACGCATGCGACACCCCGGGTGCGAACTAACTCTACGACCGAAGAGTGGCGAGCCGCGTGGCAGCCGCGGCGAGAGTTTCGAGCTTCTTGGGAAACGCGAATCGAATCTTGGTGCGGCCGAGCTCAGGTCTGGAGTAGAACGACGAGCCCGGTACGGCCGCGACGCCCGGCGTGGCGGTCAGGGCACGCGCGAACGTGACGTCATCCTGATCCGTGAGCCCCGAGATATCGGTCATCGCGTAGTAGGCGCCGTCGGGCATGGATGTTCGGAATCCAGCGGTCTCGAGTGCCCCAACGAGCATGTCGCGCCGCTCCCGGTAAGCAGCCGCCAACGCCGCGTAGTACGAGTCGGGCAGCTGCAGCGCCACGGCGCCGGCCGCCTGTAAAGGAGCCGCGGCCCCCACAGTGAGGAAGTCGTGGACCTTGCGAACGGCCGATGTCAAGGCGGCCGGCGCGATCACCCAACCGACGCGCCAGCCAGTCACGGAGTAGGTCTTCGAGAGCGAGTTGATCGCCACTGTGCGCGAGGCCATCCCATCAATCGTCGCCATGGGGATGTGCGTGCCGTTGAAGATGATGTGCTCATAGATCTCGTCGGTGAAGACGTAGCAGTCGAACTCCCCGCACAGGGCAGCGATTGCCTCGAGCTCGGCCCTCGTGAACACCTTGCCCGTTGGGTTATGGGGCGAGTTGAGCACCACTGCGCGGGTTCGGGGTCCAAAGGCAGCTCGGAGCTCCGCGAAGTCGATCGACCAGTCGGGCTCGTGCAACGTTACGTAACGAGGCACCGCCCCGCTCAATATCGCGTCCGGTCCGTAGTTCTCGTAGAACGGCTCGAAGATGACGACCTCGTCACCTGGATCGAGCAGCGCGAGCATGGCCGCGATCATGCCCTCCGTCGCGCCGCAGGTGACCGTGATGTCGGTCTGCGGATCGACCGTCCAGGTGGGATAGAAGCGCGACGTTTTCTCCGCGATCGCCTCGCGGAAGTCGCGCGCGCCCCACGTGATGGCGTATTGGTTGACGTCGGCGTGGATCGCCTCAGAGGCCGCGTCCTTGATCTCGGTCGGGCAGGCAAAGTCGGGGAAGCCCTGGGCAAGGTTGACTGCGCCGTGCTCGACCGCCAGACGCGTCATCTCGCGGATGACCGATTCAGTGAAGTTGGCAGCCTTCCTGGAGACTCGGGCGTGAGCTGGTGCAGTCGTCATCGACGCATCATGCGCCAGACCTGCGCGGTGTGACACGCAAGGTGTCACGCCATCCGCGTAGCCTTCGGGTCAGATGGCAATAGCCGTACCGGAGCGTGTGATCGCCAAACGCTCTTTCGAACTGACAGCTGAACAAAGCGCCGCCGTCGAGTGGGGCGATGGACCCTTGATGGTCCTTGCCGGGGCCGGAACCGGCAAGACGACCGTCGTGGTCGAGCGTGTCCGCCACCTGCTCGCGCGGGACCCGTCGCTCGAGCCGGAAAACGTCCTCGTCCTGACTTACAACGTCAAGGCCGCGGCGGAGCTCATGGACCGGCTGGAGAAGGCGCTCGGGATCGAGGTCGCGAGTCGGTTGTGGGTGCACAACTTCCACTCGTTCGGCCATCGGGTGTTGTCTGACCACCGCGCTGATCTTGGTTTGACGGACAACGCGGACGTCCTCGACCAGGTCGGCCAGCGGCTTCTGCTGCGCCAGCTTCGCCCAGCGTTCATGGACTTCCTCTACCACCCCATGGCTCGCGATCCCAACTCCGCGGGACGCTTCGCAGACGTGATCGGCCGAGCGAAGGACGAGCTGGTCACTCCTCCCGAGTTCGCCGCGTTCGCCCAGGGCAAACGGGAAGCCTTCGACATGACCCATGACGGCGGCTTCGATCAGATCATCGGCGAGCTTCGCGAGCGCGACGCCCGTGGCCTGCTGTGGCAGGTCAATCTCGTGCGCCGCGAATTGGTCAAAGGTGGGCGGGACGCTGCCGACAAGATCGCCAGCCGTGAAGCGCGCCGCGACGTGTCGGGTACTGGCAAGGCCGTGTGGTGGAACGAGATGAGCCGGGAGCAGGAGCGTCTGGCCAAAGGTCTGATGCCCACGTACATCCGCGACGCGGAAGCGCTGGACGTTCAGAGACTCATCGAGGAAGCGCGCGCGTACGAGATCTACCAGGAAGCGCTGCGCGATCGCGGGCTGCTCGACTTCGGGGAACAGCAGTTGCTTGCGATCGAGCTCCTGACGAGCCGGCCCAACATCCTGCGCGGTTACCAGGATCAGTTCCGTCACGTCCTGGTAGACGAATTCCAGGACGCCAACATGGCCCAGATCCTGCTTCTCGAACTCCTCGGACGCGGACCCGGCAAGCCCGACAACGTCGTCGTCGTGGGCGATGACGACCAGTCCATCTACCGCTTCCGCGGTGCCAGCTATGCGGCGTTCGAGGAGTTCACCAAGCGCTTCGAACAGGCCCCTGTATGGGACGCCGAGCGCGAAGTAGCGAAGGTCGAGCGCCTGCCGCTGTTGGAAAACCGTCGTTCGACGGGCGACATCCTCTCCGCCGCGAGCCGGCTCATCGCACGCAATCGGCGTCTGAAGAAGGGCGCGCTCCAGCCCATCAAAGAGCAGGGCGTTGCGGTGCAGATCGTTCACGCCGCAGACGAGCACGACGAAGCGGACGTAGTCGTGAACTGGATCAAGGAGACGTTCGAGGCACTGCCATCTCCGCGCCACTGGGGCGACATCGCGGTCCTTTATCGCAAGCACAGGCATCGTGACCTGATCGTCGACCGTCTGCGCAAGCAGGACATCCCGAACATCGTCATTGGCGGAACTGGTTTGTTCGATGTTCCGGAGGTGCGCGACGCGGAAGCGGCATTGCGCGTTGCGGCGAACCCGGACGACTCGAGCGCCTTCGTCAGGCTCCTCTCAGCCGGTCCCTGGCGACTCGATGCGACAGAGATTCTGCGCGTCACCAGTGCCGCAGCCTGGGACGGACGGCCGGTCCACCAGGCGGCGTCGGACATCCTGCGCGAAGGCAAGGTCGGCGGCGGCCAGGACGCGGCGGACTCAACGTCCAGGCAGCCGCAGCGCCCACAGGTCGATCGAGTACCCACGCTATGGGCCGAAGCGGAATTCGACGAGAGTGAGGCTCAGACGGTGCGCGAGCGTCGCGGCCGGGAGATCCGATCGCAACAGCGCCGTGAGCAGCTGGACGCGCGTCTTCGCGTCAAGGTCGAGCGCATCGAGCAGCTGGTCAACGAGCTCGTACCGCGCGCCCAGCGCGACGGCCCGTTCGCTGTCCTCGAGGACTATCTCGTGCGCACGAACATGCTCCATGACCTGATCGCCGTCGAGACCGTGGAGGCGCAGCGAACAGTCCTGTCCGTTGCGCGCTTCATGCGTTTCGTTGCCGACTGGCAGCAGGCGCATCCGCGCGAGACGCTGACAGACTTCGTCGCCTACCTGGACGTCTACCAGAAGGTCGGAGGTGACCTCGATGCGGACCGGCAGGGTCGCGTGGCCGTCGACGGCGTCCAGCTGATGACCGTCTACCAGGCCAAGGGGCTCGAGTTTGAGGCGGTCGTCGTGCCACGTCTGGTCGATGGTCAGTTTCCGGACACGCGCGATGAACAGCGCCTGCTTCCCGTTGAGCTGCTCAAGCAGAAGCCGCCAGAGGACTTCGCCATCGACGAGGAGCGTCGACTGCTCTTCGTGGCCATGACGCGCGCCAGGAGCCGGCTGCTGCTGACGGCGCTCCAGCCGGCCGGATCACGCATCCAGCCCAGCCGCTTCGTGGGCGAGCTGGAGCGCGGCGGCGCGGACGAGCCCGTCTCTTCGGAAGAGTACGTGCGCCTCGTGCCCAAGGACGTGACGATCGAGTACCGCTCGACAGGGCCGCAGGCAGAGGTCGAGGAGAGCCCTGTTTCGGCGGCGGAGAGCGCGCCGGAAACGACGGTTCAGCTGCTCAAGTGGATGCCCGTGCCGCTCGCCCACGAACGCCGCTTCACTCTCCGCCGCCGCGCGGTCGAGATCATGGGCATGCTCGAGGGCCTTGCCACGGACGATCACGCGGGCCGCGCGGATCTGACGCGTGAGCTGGTCGAGGTGGCAGAGACCGCGGCCGGCGCCGCGGACGAAGCACGCATGCACGGCTTGGATCCACTGACGTTGGACGTCGTGGCGCATCACGCGCCCGCCGGAGCGGCACTGCTGGAGCTGGCGTCGCTGCCGCCCAGCTTCTCCCACTCGCAGCTGCGAACCTATGGCGAGTGCCCGCTCCAGTACGCGTTTCAGCGGGTGTACCGCATCCCAGTATCGGAGACGCCGGGCTACTTCGAATTCGGTCACGTCATTCACCAGGCGTTCGAGGTCTACGCCAGCCAGCGCCGCGACGCGACGGCGGCCGGACTGCCCGTGCCGGGTTACGAAGCACTGCGCAGAGCCTTCGACGATGCCTGGCAACCACGCAACTTCGCCGATGAGCATGCCGCCCGTCACTACGAGGAGCGTGCCGAGCCAGCTCTCAAGCGCTTCTACGAGCGGGAAGTGGCGAAACTCGCCCAGGCCGTTGGCTTCGAGCTCGGCTTCACGCTCCAGCTCCCGGCTGGCGTGGATGAAGAGCCCGTGCTGATGTACGGAATCATCGACCGGATCGACCGCCATCCGGACGGTACGATCGAGATCATCGACTACAAGACGGGCCGCTCCAAGAACCAGGAGGACGTCGACAAAGACGACCAGCTGTCGGCCTATGCGCTCGCCATGGCGTCTGGTGCGGTCATCGATCCGGAAACCAAACAGCCACTGCCGCCGGCCTCGAAGCTGACCCTCTACTTCACGGAGCGCGACCTGGCCATGAGCACGACCCGCACGCCGGAGCAGCTGGATCAGTTCCGGCAGGAGGTGATCGCCAAGGCGCGCCGCATCCGCAAGGGCGATTTCACGGCAACGCCGGACATGTGGCGCTGCGGCCGTTGTGAGTACCGGCTGATATGTCCCAGCCGCTATGGCTCCGACAGACCGAGCTAGCCCTCGCGCTCCTCGGGCGGCGGGACGGAACGGAAGCTGCGATAGAGCAACAGGTCGTAGACGATCTTCAAACCGCCGCCCAGGACGAAGGGAAGGGAGGCAAAACCACTGGCGTAGAGCGGCGCGGCGATGAGTTGCGAGGTCGCTGCGCCAACGCTGCGGGCAATGCCCGTGACCCCGGCCGCGGCAGAGCGCTCGTCGGGATCGACGACGGCCATGGTGTACGACTGGCGGGTCGGCACGTCCATCTGGCTGATCGAGAAGCGGACGAGCAGGACGATGACAGCGAGCTCGACCGTGGGCATGAACGGAATGAGCATCAGCAGCACGTTCGAAGGAAGGTGCGTAAAGACCATGGTTCGGATGAGCCCGATGCGCTTTGCGATGCTGGCGGCGGCCAGCGCGGAGAGGCCGGCCAGGATGTTGGCCACGAACAGGACGCCGCCGATGAA
>JBBQEC010000146.1:0-6392 GCA_038320305.1 Candidatus Limnocylindrales bacterium
ACCGGGTGTCGCCGACCCGGCGATCGCGGCCCAGATCGTCGCCGAGAGCGACCGACGTGATACTCGGCCGCTCGACGAGGTGCAACGAGAGGTTCGCCGACGAGCGGGTGGCAACGACAAGCCGAAGGTCAATGCTGCGCCAACGACCCCCGCCGGCACCCCTGCAACGGGCAGCAAGGCCGCCGGCGTCGCACGCGTCGACGAGTCGTGAGCGCGTCATCGGGTGGCTCGCACCCATGCATTCGAGCGTGCATTCGAGCATGCGTTCGGATGACGATCCGATGCATGGTTCACGAGCACGAATCGGCCGATTGGCAGGCGGGACACAAATGACCTACCGCTTCCACTCCGCGTGCTCGACGCTCCGCCGCGATCCCGGTCATATGCCCAGACGTGACCGAGCCGTCCTACGGATCCTCAACCGGTCGCAAGTCGCCACGGCCGCCCAGCTCGCCGTCGTGGCCTATCACGACCGACACGTCGCCCAGGTGCGTCTGCGCAGGCTGTGGGATCTCGGCTACCTCGAGCGGATCCTCCTGCCACCTGCGCATGCACCCGGAGGCGCACCGTACGCCTACCGCCTGTCGTCCGCCTGCATCCATCGGTTCGGCTACGCACGCCGCCTGTGGCGTGGACCCGGCTACCTCGCGCACACCCTTGACGCGGTCGAAGCCGTCTGTGCCCTCATCGCCTCGAGCAATAAGCGAAATGGTGGAGATGAGGGGACTCGAACCCCTGACCCCTGCGATGCGAACGCAGTGCTCTTCCAGCTGAGCTACATCCCCACGGGACGCGAATTATATGTCCCGACTTCGTCGCGCCCTGCGCGTCACGGGAAGGCTGGGACAACACGTCTCAGAATGGAGGCGTTCGCCGAGTCGTGTCGTGCGGCTCGCCGTGTTCATCCAAATACGTTGGTGACCTTTGGCTCTGGCGATCCAAGGGTTCTGCTGACATCCTTGTCGTGGAGGTGACATATGCGTTTTGTTCGAGCACTCCTGCTCGGTTTTGTTTCAGCACTGGTCGCGTTCGTCGCGAGCTACCTGCTCGTCTTCCGTCCGCGCATCAAGGCGTGGGGCGTTGACACCCTCGAGACGGAGGAAGCCCTCGCCGGCGATGAGCTGATCCCCGAGCCGATGGCCACAGAGACGCGCGGCGTCACGATCGACGCGCCCGTTTCTCAAGTTTGGCCGTGGCTCGTCCAGATGGGTTTCGGCCGCGCCGGCTGGTACAGCTTTGACTCAATGGACAGGCGCAACAAGAGCGCCGACGCGATCCTGCCCGAGTTCCAGAAGCTCGAGCCGGGCGAGTTCATGCCCATCTACAACGGCGGCGGCTTCGAGGTTCGGAGCGTCGATCCTGAGCATGCCCTCGTTCTGTACACGGACCAGTCGATCATGAACCGTCAGGCGCTGGCCACCGACCAGTCATCCGAGATGACCAATGGCGACGGCAGCCCGCTGACCGAGCCAAAGGGCATGTCAATGCGCATGGGCGGCGCCGATTTCAGCGCGTCGTGGGCGTTCATTCTCAAGCCGACCGAGGACGGTCAGACCAGGCTCATCGAGCGTTTCCGAGTCAAGGGTTCGAGCGGCATGCCCGCCAGCGCCGTGATGCAGGAGATGATGAGCACGGGACTAGTGCTCATGGCGCGCAAGCAGATGCTGGGCATCAAGGACCGCGCCGAACGTCCTCAGGCAACCGACCTGTCGGAGGCCCAGGATGCGCCGCCAACCGGCGCGCATGAGCCGCAGATTGAGATCCCGGTTCTGGCCGGCGACGACACGCCGCTGGAGCCAGCTCCGGCAATGTGATGCGGGCGGGGCCGTTTACTGAATCGGTCCCGCCTCGTTCGTCCAGAACTGGAGCAGGCCGGCGTAGTCGCCGGTAGAGGTGGCTGCTGTGCTGAGTATCGTCAGCCGGTCGTCGGTCCAATAGATAGTCGATGAACCCGGCCGGTCGGTGCATAAGCGCCGGCCGGCCGGCTGATTCTGGACCTGGTACGGACCCTCGGCGGGCCACGTGCTGTGGTCCTCACACGACCCCGTGCCCTGGTCGATCTGTTCGCGCGCGAAAACAGTCTCGTATGCCGCGTCCATCGACGTGGCGTCGCCGTACTGGTCATAAGTCACGCTGATCGCGCCGCCATCGGCCGAACAGGTGGCACTGACCAGGATCGCGTCGCTGCCGGCTGCCGTGGCGCACGTCGCTCGGACCGACTCCGGGATGTTCGTCAGTAGCTCTGCCGCAGGCGTGCCCGGACTTGGCGCGACGATCGACGGGCCGGTTGTCGGTGGCAGGCTGGAGCCGATTGTTGGCGGGACGCCTGAGGGCACCGAGCTTGTGTTTGGGCTGCCCGCGGGAGTCGCTGCTGCATGTGAAGCGACCGGCGTGCTGGCCGACGGTGCAGGCGAGGCGGCGGGTGACTTGAACAGGTTGAGAACGAGCAGGAGCACGATCCCGACGAGCAGGATGGCGACGGCCAGGCCGCCGGCGATCAGTGCGCGCGACGGTCCGCGGTTGACCGGCTGGGGCGGGATGTAGTTGGCCGCCGACTTGGTGGTCGGTGGCGGGTTCGGAGGGCTAGCCGAGCCGCGTGGGTTCTGTGGGTCAAATGACACGGGCGCGATCGTAGTCGAGGGCTGGCCAGCCGTCGGCGCCTATTGACGATTAGAACATCCGTTCTATCATCGGTTGATGTCCGCAGAACCCGCACTCAGCTCGGCTCTCGCCCGGCTCGAGTCTCGTTGGGGAAGCGCGGCAGTCAAGGTCGGGTTCGGCGTCAGTGGCGCTGATGCCCCAGCCCAGGCACCGGCCGTGGATGCGGTAGATAGCAGCGAGATCGTGCCCACCGGCTTCGCCCGGCTCGACGCGTTGCTCGGCACGGGCGGTCTTCCGCGCGGCGTGAGTGCCTCATTCAGGGGTGCACGTTCGAGTGGCAAGACCGCGCTTGCTTTGCACTGCCTCGCCCAGGCCCAGGCGCGCGGCGCAATCGTCGCGTTCCTGGACCTGTGTCGGATCTTCGATCCACTGGAGGCCCAAGCACGCGGCGTTGACCTGCGCTGGCTGCTCGTCTGCCGGCCGCAGGACGTTGATGAGGGCTGGGCCCTGGGCGCGGCACTCATCTCCGGCCACCAGGTCGACCTGCTCGTGGTGGATCTTCCCGAGGGCCTGCGTGCCAGCCACGAATCGGCCCTGCGCCGTTTGGCCGCTCATGCCCGGCGGTCGAACGTGCGCATGATCATGCTTGAGCCGGTCAACCTCGTTGCGTCCGTTCACGGCGCGCTAGCGGAATCGGTCAGCCTGCGCCTCGAGCTCGAACAGCATGCCTGGCTGCGTGCCGGGCACGACGTGGTCGGCCGCCAGGTGACGGTCAACGTGGCCAAGAACCGCTTCGGCCTGCCCGGCCGGCGGACGGACATCGAAATCCGTTACCTCACGGACGGCGAGCACGGCACCGCGCTAGAGCGTTATGCCACGGCTCGTCAACCGGTTGCTGCCGCTGATGCGAGCGCCGACCAATTTGACGGCCTGCTCTCCCGCTCCGCCTAGACCCACCGATTAGCAGGACCGCCCATCGACTGACCGACTGGACCGACTCCGAACCCACAACCTGAAACGACTGCGGAAAGCGTGCCCTTACCGCTATGCGACTTCTTTACCTCGATTGGCCTCATCTCGGCCATCGGCTCGAGGTAGCCCGTGCATCTGCGCCGCTACCAGAGCTGGTGGTCATCGGTGGACAGCCATGGGAGCCCGCGTCAGTGCTCGACGCGAGCCCAGCGGCAGTCCGGTTCGGCGTGCGCCGCGAACAACCTCTTGGAACTGCCCATCGGCTGGCGCCGGAGGCGCACTTCATGGCCGCCGATCGCGAGCATTACGCGCGGACGATGGAGCGCGCGCTCGATGCCCTGGCAGAGTTCACGCCGGGTATCGAGGCGGACGCTGATCCCGACGCGCGCTCGTTCGGCCAGGCGCTGCTCGGCATCGAGGGTCTGCATCGGCTGTGGGGCGACGATGAGCGGCTGGTCGAGCGCGTGCTCAGCGTCGTGCGCGCGTTGCTGCCGGGCGAGCCACGCATCGGCATCGCCAACACTCGCTTCGGCGCACAGGTTGCCGCGGTCATGGGCCGCGGCCAGCTGGAGAAGGTCGAGGCCGGCGACGCCGCGCTGGAAGCGGCATATCTGGCGCCGCTCTCGATCAGGCTGCTGCCCGCCGATGACGATACGCATGACCGGTTGCGCGTCTTTGGCCTGACGCGCATCGGTGAGCTTGCCGCGCTGCCCGCATCGGCGGTCGTGGCGCGCTTCGGCGCGCATGGCGAGCTGCTCCACCAGCTGGCGCGCGGCATGGACGGCCGGCCGCTGCGGCCCAGGAAGCCCGTCCAGCATCTGCGCGCCGAAGCGGAGCTCGAGCCACCGGTCGACACGCTCGATCCGTTGCGCTTCCTGCTCCACAACCTGTGTGGCGCGCTGTGTGAGCAGTTGAGCGCGCGTGGCGCAGGCGCCACGCGCGCGCTGATGACGCTCGAGCTCGAGCCCGCGCGATTGGGCCCGATCGTCCTCGAACAGCAGTTGCCGGAACCCGCGTCCGCGCCGGATCTGCTGGAGCGGCTGCTCTTCGCGCGGCTGGCCAGCGCGCCGCCCAGCGCGCCGGTGACCCGGCTCGCGCTCGAGCTGCGCGGCGAGCAGGTCGAAGCTGGTCAGCAGCTGGGCCTGTTCACGCCTCAGCTTGCTCGTGCTGGACGGCTCGATTGGCAGCTCATGGGCCTGAGCCTCAGGTTCGGCGCGGATCGTGTGCTGCATGCCCGGACGCTCGACCCTGAGGCGATCATTCCGGATGCGCGCACGGAGTTCGTGCCCGCCGCTGGAGCATGACTCGACTGCTCGGCCATCACCCGCTGATCGACGTCGATCTCGACGAACACGGCCAGCCGACGCGGCTGCGCTGGGACGGCGCGTCGGAGACGGTCGAGGTCTGCAATCGGTGGCGCATCGAGGAGGCGTGGTGGCGCCGGCCAGTCAGTCGGGACTACTACAAGCTTGTCGGCGCCCACGTGCTTGCGCTCGTCTATCTCGATCGCGTGGACGGAACGTGGCACCTGGAGCGCGTCTATGACTGAGCGCGCACCGCCAGACACGACTCGGCCCCGGGGAGACCGGGGCCGAGTAAGGAGTAACGGGTCGAGCCGGTCCGGGAGAGGAGGGACCGAGCCAGGCTTTGACCGCGTCTTCGAAAACTGGGACGAGACGGTCCGCAGCGGTGTGACGACCGAGGCGGAGAAAACTAGTGAAGGGTCGGCGGTCCGCCCGGCGGCACGGTCAGGATGACGATTGCAACCACGAGGCTGGCCAGCGCGATGACCAGCAGCGCCGCGGCAAGGATCTGTCTCTTGGGTGGTCGCATCGGACCAAGGATAGGTGGACCGCCAGTCGCGCGCGCTGGCTACCGCAAGGGTTTGCGGCGGGTCCTCAGTTGGCGGCGGCGGCCGCGGCCAGGAGCTGTGGCAGCCCGACCATGATCATCAGCGTGACGATGGTGGCCAGGATCAGGGCGCGGATCAACGGAATGGCGGCGCGCACCATATGCATCGTGAGTGGGACGGCCAGCGGCCGCGAGGTGTGACGCGCAGCCTGTTCGGCCGGGGCCGGTGAAGTAGACATTTGGGCGGTTCTCCGTGATCAGTTCGTCGGCGACGGAGTCGGCTCGAGCGAGGCATCAGGGCTTGCGCTCGGTTCCGTGCTGACGCTCGGCTCCGGGCTGGTGACGGGTGTCGGTGTCGGCGGGTTGACCTTGTCCTGGAGGCGCTGTGGCGCGTCGGGGTCGCCCCACGGCAGGATGTCAAGCGGGTTGACGCGCTCGCGCACGAGCGGCGGATAGCCGAACTGGAGCAGGCGCGATACGACAGGTTGCCAGCCGCCGTCCATGCGGATGATCGTGTAGTGCAGATGGCAGCCGCTGGAAAAGCCGGTCGCACCTTCGAGTCCGATATTGTCGCCGGCCGTGACGACCTGGCCGGGCTCGACGTCAGCCTCGTTGAGATGGACGTAGACGCTGCGGTAGCCATTGCCGTCGTCGATGACAACGACGATGGGCTGCTCGTTGGTATGACCGAGCTGCTTGAGGCGGTCGTAGATCGCCTCGGCATTGCCCTGGTAGCCGAGATACGGGTCGAAGTCGCGGCCGGCGTACAGGACCAAGCCGTCGTGCGCCGAGCGGACGTGGTCGTCGCAATGTGTCGCAAGGTCAAGGCCGTCGTGATAGGCGATGCCATCGATCATCACGAAGCCGCCATCGGTCGGCGGCAGCGGCGCGAAACGGGTCGTGATCAGGCCGTGCTTGACCGGCCAGATGGAACCGGTCAGCTCGGCTGGTTCGACGCTGTGGGCCGG
>JBBQEC010000147.1:0-6319 GCA_038320305.1 Candidatus Limnocylindrales bacterium
GACATCGACGAAGCGCAGGAGCTGGAGGCCCAGGTATCCGACGAACAGGGCAATGATGACGACCACAAAGCCGGCCACGATGATCGCGGGCGAAAGCGTGAAGCGTCGCCCACCCGGTTCGACGATGGGCATTGGCGGCGGCGCGACGGCGACGCGCGTCGCGGTGCGCAGCTGCTCCATCTCATCGCGCCAACGCTCGAGGATCTCGTCAGGCTCGAGACCGAGATAGATGGCGTAGTTGCGCAGGAAGCCCTTCGTGTAAACGGGCGCGGGCAACTCGTCCCAATCGCCATCTTCGAGCGCGGCGAGATAGTGCATACGGATCTTCGTGTCGCGTTCGGCGCGGTAGAGATCAACGCCTTTGCGTTCTCTGGCGGCTTGTAGCGTCTCGCCCACTGGCGGCGCCGGGTTCGCATCGATCGGCGTCCGATCGCGACCCAGCCGCTTGCCGAGACGCAGCTGATGGCGAGCGGTCATCTGTGTAGGGCTGTCCTCGTTGTCCTGGCACGGGTGACGCCATGACTGACGCGCGCACTCCGGAGTCTAAGGGTTCAGCCCGATCTGGCTCCTATTCGATCGTGTCAGTGTCGGCAGGACCGCGCAGCCAGTTGTCGGAGCCGTAGATCTGGCGCGGGGTCGCCGGATTGCGCGGATCGGACGGACCGATAACGCCGTGCTTCTCGAGCTCGTCCATGAGCCGCGTGGCGCGGTTGAAGCCCACCTTGAGCTTGGTCTGGAGCATGGACGTGCTTGCTCGGTTGGTATCGGTCACAAGTTGCGCCGCGTGAGGCAGCATCTGGTCGCTGTCCGGACCCATCAGCCAGCCAAACCGGCCACCACCGGCACTGCCCTCCTCGTCCATCGCGCCCTGGAGCAGATCGGTGTTGTAGCTCGGCTCGGCCTGGTTGCGCCAGAACTCTGTAACGGCGTGTACCTCTGCATCGCTCACGAAGACGCCTTGCAGTCGCACCGGCCGAGGCAGGTCGGCGGGCTGGTAGAGCATGTCGCCGCGGCCGATGAGATCCTCCGCGCCGGGCGCGTCGAGGACGGTGCGCGAGTCGACGTTGGATGCCATCGCGAACGCGATACGCGACGGAACGTTGGCCTTGATCAGGCCCGTCACGACGTTGACGCTCGGGCGCTGCGTGGCAAGGACCAGGTGGATGCCGACCGCGCGTGCCTTTTGGGCAATCTTCACGATCGGATCCTCGACTTTGCGTCCTTCGCGCAGGATCAGGTCGGCGAGCTCGTCGATGACCACGATCATGTACGGCATCGGCTTGCCGACTCTGCGCACAGATGTGTTGTAGGAGGCGATATTGCGCTCCATCACGTTGGCCAGCAGCTCGTAACGCTCTTCCATGACGCGCACCAGGTTGGTCAACACGGCGCGCGCATCGTGCGACTCGACGATCACCGGCGTCTCGAGATGGGGCAGATCGCGGTAGGCCGCGAGCTCGACGCGCTTGAGGTCTACGAGGACGAGGCGGACCTCGTCCGGCGTGGCCCGCATCAGGATGCTCGTGATCAGTGCGTTGACACAGACGCTCTTGCCCGAGCCGGTGGCGCCGGCGATAAGCAGGTGGGGCATCCGGGCAAGATCGACCGCGTACGCTTTGCCCGACACGTCACGGCCGAGCGCGAAGGTCAGGCTGCTCGACGCATCGCTCATATTGGCGTCGACCAGGACCTGGCGGAAGCCGACGACCTCGCTCGAGTGGTTGGGGATCTCGATGCCTACCACGTCGCGGCCGGGAATCGGCGCCTCGATGCGGATCGTGCGCGCCGCGAGCGCCATGGCCAGGTCGTCCGCCAGGCCTTCGATACGCGACAGCTTCACGCGCGCGTCCGGCTTGACCTCGTACTGCGTGACGACGGGTCCCGTGTTCGTGGCCACGACGCTGGCCGGGATCTGGAAGCTGGCCAGCTTCTCTTCGATGATCCTGATATTGCGTTCGTGATCAAGACGCTGGCCGCGGATGGCGACGCTGGCAGGATCGAGCATCTCATAGCCGGGCAGATGCCAGACACGCTCCGGCTCGGCGTCCGTGTCACCAGCGTCAGAAGACGCCGGCGCGTCCACGAGGGCAGTAGCCGTCGCCGGACTCGCCAGGCCGCCTCCGGCAGCACGGCCGGTCCAGATCGTTTGGCTGAGAGGCGCGCTAGTCGACTCAGGCGTGGGCAGCTCCGGCGCTTCCGGGGTGACCCTGACCGCGCGTTCGCGACGTGGTCGGTCACGGGTGTCGGTCGGCCGATCGGGCTGAACGGCGATCGCACCGTCTGGACGTCGCGCGCTCGCGCTCGCACTGGCCACAGCGCCGGCGAGCATCCGCCCGCCGGCCGTGGCGGGGCTCAGCAGCGAACGCAGCGACGTGTTGAACATCAGCATCAGGCCGGCTATGACCAGGGCAAGCAGGACGACGAAGGCGCCGAGCGACGAGACGAGCGTGCTCAGGGCAGTTGACAGCAGCTGGCCCAGCACTCCTCCGCCATCACGCAACGCGGCGTCCGATGAGCCGTGGCCCCAGAGCAGATGGATAATGCCGAGTCCTGCGACGAACACGAGCAGCCCGCCGATGATTGTCAGCATCGAGCCATAGCC
Source organism: Candidatus Limnocylindrales bacterium (assembly GCA_038320305.1). Lineage (GTDB taxonomy): Bacteria > Chloroflexota > Limnocylindria > Limnocylindrales > CSP1-4 > JALYGJ01. Next base: position 2,603 of record JBBQEC010000147.1, read on the forward strand.
CGCGGCCGGGGGCCGTTCGATGACGATGCCGGCGACGATCAGCAGGCCGGCCAGTAGCCAGGCTCCCTGGCCGAAAGCGGGACGCAGGATGTCATCGACGTATCGATTTAGCAGGCCGGCCTGCGGAAAGAGCAGGGCGATGAGCGTGATCGCGCCGAGGACCAGAAAAAACAGCCCGATCAGCGAGCGTGCGACGTGCGGCGACACCCGAAAGCTGCGCGCGACGGTCTGGGTCGTCGTGGACTTTTTCGCCCGTGACCGTGTCGGGCCTGGCGTGCGTCGCGTGGTTCTGGTCGCCATGCCTGGTGTCTAGACCTCGACCACGACCGGAAGGACCATTGGCCGGCGCTTCGTGCGCTCGAACAGGTACTGCGACAGGCTGTCCTTGATCTGGGCCTTCAGCAAGGCCGGTTCCGAGGTGTGGTCGCCCGGATTTTCGATGGCGCTGGCGACGCGGTCGGCGGCCGCCGCGATAACCGGATCGTCGGCGCCGGTGACAAAACCACGGGTGACGATCTCCGGCCGGCCGATGAGATTGCCGGTCTGCTTGTCGACGGTGACGACGACAAGGAACATGCCATCAGACGCGAGCATGCGCCGGTCGCGCAGGACGACATCGCCGACCTCGCCGACTGATAGCCCATCGACATAGACGTAGCCGGCCTCGACCGGAGTTCCCCGCCGACCTGTGCCGTCGGCCGAGAACTCGATCGGCTGGCCGTTCTCGATGATGAAGATGTTGCCCGGATCGACGCCCAGCTCCTGGGCGACGCGGCCGTGCTGCACGAGCATCCTGAACTCTCCGTGGATCGGGATGAAATGCTTGGGCCGCGTCAGGTTGAGCATCAGCTTGAGCTCTTCCTGGCTCGCGTGGCCGGAGACGTGAGCGCGTTTGATGTCGTGATAGAAGACGTTGGCACCCACCTTGAAGAGGTTGTCAATCGTGCGTCCCACGACCTCCTCATTGCCCGGAATCGGGCTGGCGCTGACGATGACGGTGTCGCCGGGCTTGATCTCGACCCAACGGTGATCACGGTTCGCCATTCGTGCCAGACCTGCCATCGGCTCGCCCTGCGCACCAGTGGTCGCAATCACCAGCTTGTCGTCGGGAATGTCCTTGATGCGGTCCTTGGAAACGAGCAGATCTGCCGGATAGGTCAGGTAGCCAAGCTCCGTCGCGATCCTGACGTTCTGCTCCATTGAGCGTCCGATGACCGTGACCTTGCGATTGAAGGCCTGGGCTGCGTCGAAGACCTGCTGGATGCGAGCGATGTTGCTGGCGAAGGTGGCGACGATGATGCGTCCCTCGACGCCCTCCATGATGCTGTGGAAGGCCTCGCCGACGGTGCGCTCGGAGGGCGTGTAGCCGGGGTTCTCGGCGCGCGTCGAGTCGGACAGCAGGCACAGGACGCCCTGCATCCCGAAGCTGGCAAGAGCATGCAGGTCCGACATCTTGCCGTCCACAGGCGTGTGGTCGAATTTGAAGTCACCGGTGTGGACGATGAGGCCGATCGGCGAGCGCAGGGCAATGCCCATCGCGTCAGGGATCGAATGTCCGATGCGAAACGCCGTGGCCGTAAACGAGCCGAGCTCGACTGTCTGTCCTGCCTCGAGCGCACGCAGAGGATTGTTAGCGAGCTTGTGCTCCTTGATCTTGATACCCAGGAGGCCGCGCGCCAGCGTCGAGGCATAGATCGGCACGCCCGGGAAATACGGCAGGATGAACGGCAGGCCGCCGATGTGGTCCTCGTGCGCATGCGTGATCAGGAACGCCGTGACCATGTGCTGGCGCTCGCGCAGGTATTGGACGTCGGGCACGACAAAGTCGACCCCGAACATCTCTTCCTCCGGGAACATCAGGCCGCAGTCGATGACCACGATCTCGTCGCCGTACTCAAAGACGGTCATGTTCTTGCCGATCTCGCCAACGCCGCCGAGCGGCATGACCCTCAAAATATCGGCCATCAGAAGAGGGTTATCTGGTTTTCGTCGACCATGATTGGTTCTCCAAGTGGGTCCTGCACTGAATCAAGGAAGGGGTCGCGAGCAACCGCGACGGCAATGAGCTCGGGCTCGACGTCGATGACCGTGGGCTCGTCTGCGGGCAACTCGGCGGCAGGCTCATCCGTCGCTTCCCGCGCCGGCTCTGACGCCGCAGGTTCTGACGTTTCTTCTGACGTCGATTCTGACAACTGTTCGGCCGCGGCACCGGCTGTGCGACGCGACCGCTGTTCGATCAGGACCTCGGGCAGCCCGCACATATCCTCGAGCATCGTCCTCTTCAGGCTGCCCTGGCGCAGCGCCGCGGCCGGGTGGTACATGGCGTACGTGACCGCGTGGGCGGCGCCGGTCTGCGCACGTGTTGGTTGAACTGTGCCATGCGCTGCGCTTATCCGGGCGCCGGGATTGAAGTAGCCCAGCGAGTGGCGACCGAGCGTGACCACGACCGCCGGATCGAGCACCTCCAGCTGGCGATGCAGGTAAGGCGTGCAGGCAGCGATCTCGTTCGGCTCGGGATCGCGATTGCCCGGGGGTCGGCACTTGACCACGTTGGTGATGAACACGTCCGGGCGCTTCCAGCCGATCTGCTTGAGCAGCTCGTTCAGCAGCGTTCCCGCGGCGCCCACGAAAGGTCGGCCCTGCTGATCCTCGTTGTAGCCAGGTCCTTCGCCGATGAAGACGACCTCCGTCTCCGGACTACCTTCGCCGGGAACTGCGAGCGTCCGGCTCGCATGCAGCGGGCAGCGTGTGCAGACGGCGACCTCTGCCGCGATCTGCTCCAGCGCGCGACGGCGCTCGTTGGCCGGAACGCTCATCGCTGAGTCCATTTCGTGCCCTGCTCCATCCTCGTTGGACATGGTCAAGCCGGAAGAAGATGTTTCGTTGGGCACGCCTGACGATGATACCGACCGGCGAGGGCGGCCGTCCGCTCAGTCGGCGACATGTCCCGATCGCGGCAGATACACCGAGATATGCTCCACGCTGCACTTGGGCTGCGCGAAGGAGGAATGGCATTGGACCAGTTGTGTCGAACCAATCGGTGATCACACCATTTTTGGAAGGCATGACTGCACGTGCGAACTCTGAATCTCGGCATCCTGGCGCATGTAGACGCCGGTAAGACGACTCTCACCGAGCGGCTGCTCTACGCCGCCGGTGCAATTGAGAGCATTGGAAGCGTCGACGATGGCACGACGCAGACCGATTTCCTCGCCCTCGAACGGGAGCGAGGAATAACGATCCGCTCAGCCGTCGCTTCGTTCGACATCGGCGACTTGACGGTCAACCTGATCGACACTCCCGGCCACCCGGACTTCATCGCCGAAGTTGAACGCGTCCTGAGCGTGCTCGACGCGGCTGTGCTGGTGGTCTCAGCGGTGGAGGGCATCCAACCCCAGACGCCGCTCCTGATGCGCGCGCTTCAGCGTATGGATGTGCCGACTCTGTTGTTCATCAACAAGATCGATCGCGCCGGCGCCGACGCTGCCCGCGTTATCGCCGACCTGAGGCGCCGACTGGCACTCAACCCGATCCCCCTCGGTCATGCCAGCGATGAGGGCACCCGTGGTGCGCACTACGAAAGCCCGGATACCGACGATGCTCGCGCCGCGCTGTGTACGGCACTTGCCGAAAACGACGAAGAGCTGTTCCAGATACTCGTCGAAGATCGGCCACTCCCCTCATTGGCCCGCCTCCGCGAGCGGCTCGCACAGCAGA
>JBBQEC010000148.1:0-6303 GCA_038320305.1 Candidatus Limnocylindrales bacterium
GGACGGGCAACCGGCCGATCTGGGCCGGGAGCTGGTAGACGCTCAGCGACCAGGTCAGCAGGCCAAATATGATCAGCCAGCTGTAGTGAACCCCGACCTCGATGCCGCGGATCGTGAACAGCTTGATTGAGTTGTTGAGCACTCCGCCGACCATACCCGATGCTACGGTTTGACCATGCGCGTCGCCCTCGCCACCGACCACGCTGGCTTTCCTTTGAAGGCCCCGATTGCCGACTGGCTGACCAGCAACGGTCACGAGGTGGTCGACTTCGGAGTGGACACAGACGCTGTATCGGTCGACTACCCCGACTACATAGCGCCGGCCGCGCGAGCGGTCGCCGCAGGCGAGTGTGAGCGCGGCGTGGTACTGGGCGGCAGTGGCACGGGCGAACAGATCGTGGCCAACAAGATCCACGGCATTCGCTGCGTTGAGGCGACGGATCCTGTCAGTGCGCGCCTGAGCCGCGAGCACAACGATGCGAACGTGCTGGCCATGGGCGCGCGAATCGTCGGCCGCGAGCTTGCCCTGGGCTGCGTCGAGGCTTTCATGAGCGCCGAGTTTCTGGGTGGCCGCCACGCGCGCCGCGTGGCCAAGGTCATGGCCCTGGAGTCGTCGAACTGACGTAGAGGTCGTGCAGCGCGAGCGCCTGTACGACCGTCGCGGCATCCCCCCAGTGAGCTGTCAAACGGCGCGTCTCATCCTCTGATGGCATCCCGGCTTCGTACATTCGGCCGACGGCCTTGCGCACGCCCAGATCGCCCGCCACGACGCGCGGCCGTCCGAGCGTCCGAGCCAGGAACCACTCGGCAGTCCAGCGGCCGATGCCCGGCAGTCGCGTCAGGTGGCTGATGAGCTGCTCGTCGTCCATACGTTCCAGGTCGGAGCGACGCAGCTCGCCGGCCGTTGCCGCGCGCGCGGTCGCGATGACCGCGCGCGCCTTCGCATACGTCAGCTGCAGCGCGCGCAGGTCCTCGACATTCGCAGACGCCAGCGCCTCTGGGTCAAGGACGTGCACAAAGCTATCGTCGAGCTCGAGTCGCCAGCCGTAGCTCAGCGCGAGGCGCTGTCGGATAACACTCGCAAAGGTCAGGTTGATCTGCTGGGCGCTGATCGATCGGACAAGAGCGTGAAAGGGATCCGGGATGAGCAGCGGCACGAGGCCCGGATGGCGCCCCGTCAGCACCCCGACTACGGAGTCGTGCTCGGCAAGTTCGCGCAGAGCCTCTGTCTCCGTGAGGAAAGTGCTCGCGATCACCTCCGCCGCCGAGTCGGGTGCACCAGCTCCGAGTCGAACCTCCAGATGGTCGGTCAGGCCTTCGGGAACTTCGATCGCGTAAGGCACGAGCGGTCCGTCGGTCGCCGGCGAGAGCGTGCGGAGCAGGACGTGTCCGTCGAATCGGTCGAGAAGGTCATCGCCCCAGCGACCAAGCGGCGCGATGCTGTCACGCGCCGCGATCGGGCGCGAAAGGGTGATTCGGATCGACACCTACGAGCGAGCGTCGGCAGGCGGCTTGTCGAGCAGCAACGCAGCCACGTGCTCAGTTTGCGCCAACCGCCATCGAATGAGAACCTATGAGCGCCGCAGGCTAGCGAGCGGGAGGAGTTCGGTTGGTTGAACACCGGCCTTCCAAGCCGGGTGTCGCGGGTTCGAATCCCGTCTCCCGCTCCAACTTCCTTGCCTTTTCTTGCAACTCCTCGGAGCCCTCCGTCGCTGACGATGGGCCAGCGAATGGCCCCGGATCAGGGCCCCAGCTGTACGGCCGGGACGATCCAGCCGTAGATCGTCGACTTGACATCCGTGCCGGTGTCGTCGCTGTCCTGCTCGTCCTCGGTGAAGATCAGCAGTCCGTCGGGCCCGATAGCAGAGTCGCCGTACTGGCTGAAGAGGCCGCCGTAGTCACCCAGAGAACGCCACGCCTGGCCGTCTGCCGAAACCCAGACGCGGCCGGTCTGGAGGGTCATATCGATCTCGGAGATCGTCGACCCGACCGCGACATATTCGGTCGACGATGAGTGGATGTCGTTGATCAGGCTGTTGTCGAATGAACCGTCGCTGGCATTGGTCTGAGTCCAGTTGGTGCCGTCGGCAGAGAACACGCTCATGCCCAGCGACGGCGTCGTGTCGCTCGCTGCCCAGCCAATGCCGGCCATGCCGCCCGGTCCTGAGACGACATCTACGATCGATGCGCCGGTCACCTTGGGGACGTTGGTCGAGGTGAAACGGATGCCATCGCTCGATGACGCGCCGATTAGCTGCGTGTCTTGGATTGTGTCCACGTACTCACCGGCGAATCCAACGAGGCCGGGCCCACCAACGCCGACGGTGTCGACCGGATCAAGACCGGCAAGATCTGTCGCCGGCGTCCAGTTCAAGGCGTCCTTGCTCGTCCAGATCGTGGTCGTGCCGTTGTCGTCCGCTCCGGCGCCCCACGCGACGAGGGTGCTATCCCAAACGCGAACGCCATCTATCTCGGCGTGGATGATGTCAGTCGTCTGGGCAAGCTGCTCCCAGGGGCCGCCGCTCGACGATCGGAACACGACGTTGCCGGCGTTCGGATTCTCGGTGCAGCCCTCGCTGTTGATGTCGCCCTCGTTGCCGAGGTCGCCCGTGTCGCCGAAAACGTCCGAGCACGTCGCGAATAGGCCGAACAAGTAGATGTCAGTGCCCAGCGCGACCACGAATGTTGGCGACACGTCGAGGAAAGCCGGATCGAGCGATTGCTGCCAGGCCGAACCATCACTCGAGTTCCAGACGACGCCCTGGTGAAGGCCGAAGTAACCCTGGCCGGTGCCGGCAAAACCGACGGCGACGTAGCCAGTTGGCGTCACGGCAACGCCGGTGACCTCGTACGCGGGACCTTGCGGAAAGCTGGTCATCGGCACGGCGATGCCCTGCGGTGGCGGCGTCCCCGAAGCGGCCGGCTCAACCGGTTCGTGGCCCCCGGAAGCGGAGCCGTCGGGTTCGAGCGTCGATCCGGGCTGGCCGGACCTGAGTGGCAGAGTTGGGCGCAGGGCGTTCGCCGTCGGTCCACAACCGACGATGGCGAGGGCCAGCAACGCTGCGAAGAGCAACCGAGAGTGGCGCGACACGGCAATCACGCGCCTATGGTCGCTCACGACGCCCGCATTGTCAGCGGAGCGCCTGGATGCACTGTGCCGCGGCTATTGGCCTCGTCATGCGTGCGCGCGACGGGTCCGCGCGGGAGCATCAACAGGTCCGTCTCGAGCGGTCGGCCGTCGGCCGCGAGCAGCGGCACGGCCCACGAGGGCTGGAAGCGAAGTCGGTCGGTGAGCGCGCACCAGCCCAGGTCGACCATCACCGCGTAGCTGTCCGCGAGCATCTCGGCAAGCTCATTGAGTTGCGCGCGGCTACCCATGGCCGTGGCGAATTCGATGACCAGCGGCACGCCTGCGTCGAGCAGGGTGCGCGCGCCTTTGAGCACCTCGAGCTCGAAGCCCTGGACATCGATCCAGGCCAGGCCCAGGTCGTCGAGCGGGATACGCCCGGCGGCGACCTCGTCATCAAAGGTCGCGGCCGGGACACGGACCGTGGCTGCGTCCTTGCCGTTCGCCCCGGGCCCCGCGTCGGGCAGGTCCTGAACGATCAGGTCCTCGACGATGCGGTTGTCGCCCGCGTTGTGGCTGCCGAGCCTGAGGGTCAGCTCACCCGGCGCGGCCGATAGCGCCGCGTTAAAGGCGCTCACTCGCTCTCCAAGGCCGTTGCGCTCGATGTTGCGCAGAAGCAGGTCGAACGAGTTCGGGTCGGGTTCGTAGCACACGGCATGCCCGAAGCCATGCTTGGCCACGGCCGGAAGCGAGTAGACACCAAAGTTCGCGCCGACCTCGATGAACGTCCTGCCACGATAAGACTGGCCATACGCGTCGAGCGCGTCGAAGACCGTGCCTTCCATGAGCGGGTCCCAGTCGCCCGACGCGAACACGGAGCGCCCGATCGTTCCGTCCGAAGTGCTGACGAGCACGTTCAAGCCCGCCATCTCGACTTCGACCGTGGCCTGCTCGTTGCGCAGGCCGAAGAACTGGGCCGTCTTGAGCCCGTAGCCAATCAGCGGCCGCCGGTCTCGAAACGAGCGCCGGTTGCGCAACCAGGCGAAGGCAATGCGCGCGCCGGCCTCGGCAAACGGATGGAGCGGGACGCGCGCACGCTGCCCGTCGTAGGCGACGGCGATTTCTTTCGAGTGTGCGATGGTTTCGTCAGGCAAGGCGCGGCCGAGTGTAGCCGTGCACTCCGAGCGCCCGTGCCAGTCAGGATTTGAGACGTGAAGATCGCGCTTGTGGCGCCCCCGCTCCTGCCCGTGCCTCCCGTCCGCTACGGCGGCGTGGAGCGCATCGTTGGCGTGCTCGCCGATGGCCTGCTGGCGCGCGGCCACGACGTGACGCTATTCGCGCCCGGCGATTCGCGCTTCGCGGGCAGGCTTATTGCGACGGTGCCGGAAGGCGTCTGGAACGGAGGTTTTCAGCCTGACCCGGCCAATCACTTCCGGCGCACGGTGGATCTCGCGCTGACGAATGCAGCGGACTTCGACGTGATCCACAGCCACCTCGACCACAACGGCTTTGAGCTCGCCGAGCGATCGCCAGTGCCCGTATTGAGCACGCTCCACGGCCGGACGGACAAGGATCCACTCGCCGGCGCGATACGCGCCCATTCCTCGGTGCCGCTGGTGGCGATCTCAAACTCGCAGCGATCGTTTGTGCCAGAGGGCAACTGGGTTGCGACGATCCACCACGGCCTCGACTTCTCGTCGGTCCAACTCGGGCCGGGCGGCGGCGGCTACCTCGCGTTCGTCGGCCGCCTCTCGCCTGACAAGGGCGTGGACGCAACGGTTGAGCTCGCCCGCCGAGCAGGATTGACGCTACGCGTCGCGGCCAAGGTCCTCGACCCGGGCGAGCGGTCGGTCTACGACACCGTTGTCGCCCCAGCCGTGGCCGAGGGAGTTGTAGAATTCCTGGGCGAGCTGGGCGAAGCGGACCGGGACAAGCTCATGGGTGAGGCCCTCGCCACGGTCATGCTCAGTCGCTGGCCGGAACCTTTCGGGTTGGTCGCGATCGAATCGATGGCGACGGGGACGCCGCTCATCGCGAGCAGGTCAGGTGCGCTGCCGGAGATCGTGGGCGAGGGCATCGATGGCTTCGTAGTTGACGACGCGGTCGCTGGCGCGGCCGTGGTCCCTCAGCTCGCGAACCTGGATCGCGCCCGAATTCGGGCCCGAACACTCGATCGTTTCGCAGCCGCGCGCATGCTCGACGACTACGAACAGGTGTACCGGCAGATGGTCGCTCACAGCGATCCCTAAGTCTTCGGATGTAACTTAGAGCAGCGGGTGTGCCGTCGGCACACGATTGGAGGCTTTTTAATCCGGTGGGTTTCCTGCCCTACGTACTCCTCGTCCTTGTTCCCGGCCTGCTGCTTTCGCTGTGGGCCGCATACCGCGTCCGCTCGACCTACGGCAAATGGAGCAAGGTCGACTCCGGCATCTCGATGAACGCTTTTGACTTCGCCCGCTACCTGTTGAATTCCCAGGGCCTCAACGAGGTCACGGTCGAGTCGACGCCAGGCAGCCTGACCGATCACTACGACCCGCGCACTCGGACGCTGCGCATCTCGACCGGCGTCGCCCAATCCAATGGAAGGCAGTCAAGGAACCCGCTTGGAGGCTCAATGGGCGGTGGAATGGGTCGCGGTATCGGTGGCCCGATTGGCGGTGGAATGGGTGGCCCCATGAGCGGCGCACCAATGGGTCGCGGATACGCATATGGCGTGTCGACTGTTCCGGGCACGGACGAGCCCCTTAACGGCCGCCTGTCAGTTGCCCAGGTCGCGGTCATAGCCCACGAAGTTGGGCACGCCCAGCAGCACGCGCGCAAGGACCCGCTGATGGCGCTGCGCCAGATGATCGTGCCCGTGGCCCAGCTCGGATCCACGTTCGCGCCGTGGCTGGTGATCATCGGCGTATTCATGAAACTGACCGGTCTGGCCGTGGTCGGACTGGCGTTCTTCGCGGGCGCCGTCCTCTTCACGTTCGTGACCTTGCCGGTCGAGTTCGGTGCGAGCAGGCGTGCACTCGCCTTCGTTGAACCTCTTGGCCTCACGGGCGAGCGCGGCGATGGCGCTCGTGCAGTGCTGCGCGCAGCCGGCTGGACGTACGTGGCGGCAGCGCTCACGGCCCTGCTGACATTCGTTTACTACCTGATGCTTGTGGGTGGCTCGCGCCGCTAGGTGTAGCTAATCAGCTGCAGTGGCTGAACGCAGTCAGTCAAAGAGGCGGGCCGCCCAGATGGGC
>JBBQEC010000149.1:0-6250 GCA_038320305.1 Candidatus Limnocylindrales bacterium
CGCGGTCAGCGTGGCGATGCAGTACGGCGTGCCCTTGAAGGACCTGGTCAACAAGTTCAGCCATCTGCGTTTCGAGCCGGCGGGCTTCACCACCAACCGGGACATCCCCATGGCCAAGAGCCTGGTCGACTACATCTTCCGCTACATGGCGTCGAAGTTCATGTCGCAGGACGAGAAGGATGCGGTGGGGATTATCAATCGACAGATGACATTGACCGATGCAGTCGTGCCTGTGGGTGAGTCAGTCGCCACGGGCACCACCCCGGCAAGCGGGACGGCGCCCGCGGCGCTTACCTCCCGCTCCGAGGCCAATCCCTCTGTCAGTGCTCAATCCTCGGACGTTGACGCGGCTCCACAGGATTCAGCGGCCTCCGCATCGAGCTCCGCGACAGCCGCTGAGGGAGTCAAAGATGCGGCATCCGAACCCGTGGCGGAGAAGTCGGGGTCGGGGCTGCTCGATGGGTTGAAGATCGTGGCGCAGAACTCGGCGGCGGCGACCAGGGAGGAACGGCTGAAGGCCGGTCAGGCGCCCGTCGTGTTCGACACGGCTGACTCGCCGGCGTGCACGGACTGCGGCTCGATCATGGTCCGCAACGGCTCCTGCTACAAGTGCATCAACTGCGGCTCCACCTCGGGGTGCAGCTGAAGGCTGATTGGCGGCGAGGTTTACGCCGCCAGTCCTCAGCGTCGGAGGACGTTAGGTCGCACCTGTCGCCTACGAGCTGGCTACGCGTTCCCAGGCGAAAGCACAAGCAGCTGAAGCGGTAAGCAGCCAGTAAGCGGTGGATAACGGGTCGCCAACTACGATCCCGACGTGCCCACCGTACTGCGCCTTGGTCCGTATCGGTTCTTCTTCTGGAGCGAAGAGAACAACGAGCCTCCGCACATTCATATCGCGTCGGGCGATGACTACGCGAAGTTCTGGTTGGACCAGATAGGGCTCGCGAGAAATGAGGGCTACACTCCCAAGGAGTTGGGGCAGATCCAGAAGCTCCCTGCTCAGCACCGCGAGCAACTATTGGAGAGTTGGCGTGACTACTTCCGCGGCCGCTAGCGACGTTCGCGCGACTGACGTGCACGTCGGTCGCGACCATCTTGACGTCCAACTCAGCGACGGGCGCTCGATCCGCGTGCCACTCGCCTGGTTCCCGCGCCTTGTCTCGGCAACGCCGAAGCAACGGAAGGCGTGGCGGCTCATCGGAAGAGGGATCGGACTCCGGTGGGATGCGGTAGACGAGGACATCTCAGTCGAGAGCCTGCTGCATCCGTAGCGCCATCGTCGCACCGGGTACCAGTGCGACGATGCCCCTCTTCTCGACGCCGCCAACCGGACGGGCATCGATCAGGCTGAGCGCCCACCACTGGAACTGGTAGTGGCTGAATTCAGTATTGGGATGAAGGGGATCATGGGGCATTGTCTCCAGACATCTCCGCCTCAGCGGTGTCTAGTGCTTCATCGATCGCGGCAGGGATTTCGATGGACTCGGTCTCGATTGGGCCTTCCAACGGGTGCAGCTTGGGCGGGCGAGGACGCCAGGCAGTCAGGTTCTGCAGCACATCTCGGTAATAGACCGTGACCGCATCGACGACGCCGTCGATGAACGAGCCGCGGCCGGCCATCCGGTTCATGCCCAGGTCGTGTGTGAGGCTGACGCGGAAGCCGCGGATCTCACGGGTTGCATCGGGCACGAGGGGAGATGGATCCTCTCGAAGCCCGCCCAATACTCCGGCCAGCGTCGATGAAAGGTGGCTAACCTTGGTTTCGACCGTGACGTTGGCAGGCGCCTTCGTCAGCTGGCGAATGAGCCACCCGACCCGTCCTCGCGACCGTCCTTCCTTGGGGGCATCAAGGTCGGTTGCAATGGTGATCTGCCGCGCGACCAGATCAGCGACGATTTCGAGAGCGCCAGCCGTATGCGGGATTTGCAGACGCGCATAGAGCTTGCCGCTCGAGACGAGCGAATCCTTCAGGGCCTCGTGACGAGCGCCAGCGGTGCTTTCCTGGCGGGCGAGCGTCTGCGCGACGTCGCGGCCGAGGTCCCTCGTCAGGTGGAGCACCAGGTACTGAATGAGCTCATCCCAACGCGCGGCCACGGCGGCCACGTTTGGATCGGTTTTGCGGAGGGTGTGGAGGCGGGCTCCATCGCGCACCGCTGTCCAGCCGGCACCCATGTCGTTGAACTGCACGACACCGGATCGGGCGTCAGAGAGGTAACGGATGAGCTCGCCGAGAATGTAGGCCTGATCTGGGTCGCGCACGCCGCGGAACTGCCGTTGGACCTCGGCTTCGGTGAGCACCCGCACCCAAGACCAGTGATGGATCGCGGTCTTCCTGAGCTTCTTGCGATCGAGGGCAATTGGGTATTCGGATGATTTCGATGCATATTGATTCGAGATCGAGAGAACGGCGTCGATCTCATTCACCCGCGCGAGGTCGAGATACATCTCCATCTGCTCGACCGTCAGTTGCTGGTCAGCCACCTTGCATTCGACAAGGCACCACCATGTCTTGCCAGCCCGACTGACACCGATGATGCCGTCAGGTCGCATGGCCTTACCGCCATCCAGCTTGAACGGCACCTCGACGAAGGCCTCGATCCTGCCGGAAGGAGCGCCGAGTGGCTTTAGCAGCGAACGGCCAAATTCCTCAACGGCGGAGAGCACGGCGAGAAGTGCCGATGCTGCGTTCCGCTCTCGTGCCTCAACGCCTGTTGCGGACGTGATCGGAATCAGCCGGGCCACCGGCCAGCGTTCATCTCGCAGCATGCATCCCTCCTAAGCCTTTAATCGGCTCATGACATATGCCTGTGTCGCCGCGTCTTCGAAGTACACGTAGCAGCCCTTCATTCCGCGGGTGAGAAGGACGCGGTATGTGCGCTTTGCAAGTTCCGTGAACAGGTCGCCCTTCGCCCGCTTGATGCCGGCTGAGTCGAAGGACTCAGTCGAGTCGCCGATCCATTCATCGGAGGCCGGATCCCAGCGGAGGTCGCGGCCGAAGATCACGCCCACGTAGTCGAACTCGAAGCCCTGTGCCGTGTAGACGCAGCCGACTTGGTTGATGCCATTCCGGTCCGAAGCCCAGTAGGTCGATGGCGGAATGCCGGCTGCGAGACGGGTGGCATCGGGCCGCGCGTTCCAGGGCATCTGCCAAGCGCCTATCTTGACGTCGGGGACGAGGGTGCCATCGGCTTCGGGGTCCGACCAGCGCCAGCAGAAGCCAGCGGTCAGCCGGGCGGTGTGGCCTTCATCAGTCTGGGAACGAATCATGGCGTCCAACTGCTCGACGGAGTCGACGACGCGGAAATCGAACACCTCGCTGCCGTCCCAGACGGCGTTCGCAGTGGTGTCGAGCCCGAGCGTGTTGTCGACCCAGCTAACGAAGCCCTTCGATCCGGCGCAGCGGAACTGGGTTTCGAGCTCGAAGACGCTGATCTCGGCGTCGTTGCGCAGCGCCGCCTCCGCGATGAGGTCGGTGCTGCCCACCTCGTTCGGACGCACCACCTGGAAGTCATCGATGAAGAAGACGCTCGTCTTGGCTGCGCGGATGAGCTCGTCGACCTGCGCGAGGTCCGTCCGCTTGGACTTCGGCGTGAAGCGGCTTGCGGAGGTCTCACGCAGCCGGTGCGCCTCGTCGAGAATCAGGACGTCGACCTCGTTCTGCCCGGCGTTGCCGAACTGGTTGAAGTACCGGAATTGCGAACCGCCCGCGCGCCGGCCGACGACGCGGCGGATATTCTCAGTGAACGCCTTGCTGCCGGTCGCGTGCTGCGCGTTGTAGCCCATCTTCGCCAGCGCGCCGACGAGGTGAAGCGCGATGACGCTCTTGCCGGTGCCCGGCCCGCCCTTGATGAGGACGACGGATTTCTTGGCCTCGTGGTACCCCGCACGTGCCTCCGCCAGGACGGATTCGAAGGCCACGCGCTGCTCATCCAGCAGGACGAAGTCGCTCTGCGCCTCGATCATCGCCGCAGTGTGCTCGAGCAGTTTCCGCGACGGGCGGTACTTCGAGTCGAGCACCTTGGCCATGACCGGCAGCCCTTCGCCAGCGGAGAGGCGCTCGTTCAGGAATGCGGCGAGCATGCCGGATTGGTCGCCCGTGAAGAGGGGATTGGTGGCCAGCGCAGCAGCGTGGCGTGTCGCCCACAGCTCGCCACTCGGCCGGTACTGCATGTTGTGGAGGTAGCTGACGGCGGCAAGCCCGACCGCGTGCTCGGTGTAGAACACCTCGTGGTTGTCGAGCAGCCACTGCTGGTATCCGCCGACCTGGACCGATGGATGGAGCACCCGCCGGATTCGCTGCCCGACGAACGTTTCGACGCAACCTTCCGCCAGCGATGGCTGCGTCTCGCCCCACTGCTTGAGCTCGACGACGACCGCGTTCTCGGCGTTACTCGCCGACCTGCCGGTCAGCATCGCGTCGAGCCGCTTGCTGGTGTTGCCCAGCTGGTATTCGAGGATGACGCCGTGGTCCGTGAGCTCGGCCTGGTCGATCAGCAGGGCTAGCGCCGTCAGGCTGTTCTGCCAGCTGTTGTACTCCGCGGCTCCGGGCTTGTGGCCGATGACGGCAATGTCCTGGTTGCGCAGTTTGTCCGCGATCCGATGCAACTGCGCATCGGTCATGAACTGCTCGGTCGTGCCAGCATAAAGCTTCACTTGTCACCCTCCCAAGCTGGGCGGAGACAGTCAGGATTGCTTTCGAGTTCGGCCATTGCACCCGTTGGCGAATCGATGTGCAGTCGTACGCCGAAGCTACCTCTGTCGTCGGTGCCTCGGTCCCACCCTCCCGTCAGCGAGGCCGCGCAAGCCACCAGCCGCCCGACGCTCGCGGCTCGGTCGATCAAGAGGCGATAAGCAACGGCGTCCTCGCGCGAGAGATACCCGACGAGGACGGACGACTGCGAGGAGTCGGAGTTGGCGATGGCTACCCGGACCGCGTTTCCGTCGTAGCGATTCGACGGTTCCGGCAACAGGACTGCTGTGTGATCACGGACCCGTGCTCCATTGGGCGTTCGCCCACCCGCTATTCGGTCGATCGAACCTTGGTAGGCACTCTCACCTACGACATCGACAAAATGGCGACCTGCTGAGTCGAAATTGATGACCGATACACGCGAGCTAAATTCGATTGGCCATTCGGTAATGGGACCACGAGGTGGCCAATCAGGTGCGCGTCGGCCGAACAGGCGGTTAAGCATTCAGTAGCTCCAGCGAAGGATGCCCGTCCGTCATGTCGGCTGCTGGCTCGCGCGAGGCGCTATGGCATGCCGTGCTCGTCAGGTATCGAGCGGTGTGTTCGGCCGATGGGCCCCAGTGCCAGGTGTCCTCGAAGGCGAGCAGGTGCGCATCGGATCGGTTGCCGGACTGGTCGCGGAAGATGACGTTGGTCTGCATCGGCTGGCCGCTACTCCGATTGGACGACCGGCGACGCATCCAGCCGCACGGCCCCTATCGTCACTTGATCTTGGTCCACATTCCACAGCCTGAGCTCGAAAAACCCTTGTCGGTCGAGTGGATCGTCACGATCATCCCGGTCTTGCCGACATCGTTGGTGATGATGCTCGAGATTGTTCCTCCGAAGCCATTCAGACGCGCCGAATAGCAGAGGTCGCTCCCACCGCTGCTGCGCCAAGTTCCCGGCGCGACATCGGTTCCAACCATGTAGGTGCCTTCTCCAAATGCCGCCTTCGGTGACGTGGTAACCGCGGACAGATCACTGGTCCACGTTCCGCAGCCGCTCGATGAGAATCCCACGTCTGATTTCCCGATAGTTACGATCGCGTATGAGCTCTCGTTGCCGTTGGCGATGATCTCGTCAAACGATCCGCCAAAGCCAGAGAGTCTCTCCCAGTAGCACAGGAATGGCTCGTCGCGGAGTCGATAGGTTCCTGGTTTGATGTCATCACCCACGATCAAATCGCCATCATCGAATGTGCGTGCCGCCGGGGTTGGCTTTGGAGTTGGCGCAGGTGATGGTGTCGCCTTAGGCTTCGCCGTTGGTTCCGGGGTTAGCGTCGCGGCTTCCGACGGAGATGGCGCGGCTGACTCCGACCCACTGGGCTCAGTGTAGGTAATGCGGATCGTCTTGACCGTCGCGTCGTCGCTTCCGATGCGAAACTTCAAGACGTTCTCGCCATTCTCCAAGTCGACGCTCAGGACCCATGCTCCTGTGGCGTCGGCACTTGTTCGTTGATCGGCCGCGAGCGATATGTCCTGGACGATCTCCGACCCAGCTGGTGCCATCCCACGCACC
>JBBQEC010000150.1:0-6205 GCA_038320305.1 Candidatus Limnocylindrales bacterium
GGCGGGGGGCCGGGCTGTTGCGGCGTCGACTGCCAGCCCTGCTGCCCGGCGGGCGGGGGCGGGGGCGGGGGCGTCTGAGGCGCCGGCGGCGTCTGCTGACCGCCCGGGGCGTTGGGATCGTTCATCCTCTGTGGCTCCTCCTTGTGCAAGCCATTCACCGTTGGCCGGTTTCAAGCAAGTCCGACGAGCGGCGTGTGGGCTCAAGAGTCGTCCCGTTCGTCGGGTTGGCGCAATGAGCATAGCGAGACTGAGCGCTCGCGCTACGACATTTTTAGCATTTTCGATGACTGATCGGTGGCAGGCTCGCACGTGAGGGGTGCCGGACGAGCGTCGTTGGCTGATTCAGCCGCCGATGCGTGACATCTCGACGCGGTCGGGATCGATCACGAGGATGGGCAGAGCCTTCGTGGTGGCCTGGGAACGCAGCTCGGAATAGCGATCGCCACGTGCGCCCCAGACGGCGCTGATCTGCGTCGTGATGTCGTCGTCGCTCGCTCCTGCGCGCAGCGGTCCCAGCAGGTCGTGGCCGGTGTTGGCGAAGAGACAGGTATAGAGCTGGCCGTCGGCGGTCAGCCTGGCTCGCGAGCAGTCGCGGCAGAATGGCTGCGTCACGGACGCGATGACGCCCACTTCTCCGCCGCCGTCGCGGTACGCCCATCGATTGGCAACTTCGCCCGAATACGTTGCGGGCAGTTCGGTGAGAGGCATATCCGCATCAATCGCGGCAATGACCTCGTGCGCGGGCACGACCTCGTCGAGCCGCCAGCCGTTCGTGTGGCCCACGTCCATGTACTCGATGAAACGCAGGATGTGGCCACGTTCGCGGAAGAAGCGCGCCATCGGCACCACGTCCTGCTCGTTGAGGCCGCGGCGGACCACCATGTTGACCTTGATCGGCCGCAGGCCGGCACGGTCCGCCGCGGCGATCCCGTCGAGCACGGCACTGACCGGGAAGCCGACGTCGTTCATGCGCGCGAATGTCTGCTCATTGAGCGAGTCGAGGCTGACGGAGATGCGCCGCAGGCCAGCGTCGGCCAAGGCCTGTGCCTGGCGTTCAAGCAGCGAACCATTCGTGGTCAGCGTGATGTCCTCGACATCGTTGATCTGAGCGAGCATACCGACCAGCGCGGGCAGATCCCGCCGCAACAGTGGCTCGCCGCCGGTCAATCGGATCTTGCGGACGCCAAGCGCGACGAAGACGTGCGCGAGGCGAGTGATCTCCTCGAACGTCAGGAGCTCGGAGCGTGGCAGGAACGAGAAGTCACGGCCGTAGATCTCGCGCGGCATGCAATAGGTGCAGCGGAAGTTGCAGCGATCTGTGACGGAGATGCGCAGGTCGTGTATCGGGCGCCCGAGGGTGTCGCGAATCAGCATGTTTGAGTCATTGTCGCCCCTCACCGCATCGGACGGCTGGGGTTGGATTTACGATCGCGAGGCCGTTCCGACTCGCCGCCCGTGCCCAGGAAAGCCTCAACCGCATTTCGAAATGGTTCGGGCTGTTCAAGGAACATCATGTGCCCCGCATTCTCGAGCATGACCATGCGCGACCCGCGGATGCCGCGTTCGAGCTCTGCGGCAGCGGGTGGACCGCAGACGAAGTCCGCGCGACCACCGACGATCAACGTCGGTGCCGTGATCGCGCCCAGCTCGCCGCGTACGTCGAACCCGACGCGATTGGAGTACAGCAGCGGCTCGGCGCGTGAACCGACGGCTCCAGCGCTGACAGCCGGTCGATAGCGCTCATCCCACCTGGCGAAATACAGGGGCGCCTCGCGCTCCCACAGCCCGGGCATGTCGTTGATCTCGCCATGCTCTTCCTGCTCGAGCGCGGCGACGGCATCCGCATGCCATGGCTCGCCGGCCATCGACGCGATCGTCTGGCTGGCGAACTCCTCCCCTTCCGGGGTGAATGCCGCAAGCCCGCCGGCGAGCACGAGCTTGCCCAGATGCTCCGGATGGCGCGCGGCGTAGTGAATTGCGACCACGGCGCCGAACGAGAAGCCGAGCAGGTCCATCGCGTCCAACGCGAGATGGACACGCAGCTCTTCGAGGTCATCGGCGTAACCGTCGAGCGAATATTCGTCGGCCAGGTCGGAGGCTCCTGTGCCGCGCGGATCGACGAGCACCAGCCGACGCGACGCAGATAGCCCGCCCAGATCGGCCAGCTCGGCGCCGGCGAAGCCCGGTCCGCCCGGGTGGCACACGAGGGTCGGGCCTGCCCCAAGCTCGTTGTACGCGAGCATCCGGCCGTCGGAGGTCGCGAACGACGCCACGCTCTTATTCCTCCTCTTTCGCCGAGCCGCTCCGTTCGCGGATCGCCTCAACGACGCCCGAGTCGGCCAGCGTCGTCGTGTCGCCCAGAGGACGACCTTCGCCGATATCGCGCAGCAGGCGGCGCATGATCTTGCCCGAGCGCGTCTTGGGCAGGTCGGGCGTGAAGAGCAGGTACTTGGGCTTGGCGATCGGGCTGATGACCTTGCCTACGTGCTCGCGCACCTCGGCGGCCAGCTCATCGCTGGGCTCGTGGCCATTGCGCAGGATGACGAAGGCGAAGATCGCCTGGCCGGTGATCGGATCCGCCCGACCCACGACCGCGGCTTCCGCAACAGCCGGGTGGTCGACCAGTGCCGACTCGACCTCAATCGTCGAGATGCGATGGCCCGACACGTTCATGACGTCGTCGACACGGCCGAGCAACCAGAAATAGCCTTCTTCGTCGCGCTTGGCGCCGTCGCCGGCAAAGTACTTGCCCGGAAATCGGCTCCAGTACGTCGCCTTGTAGCGCTCCGGGTCGCCGTAGATGCCGCGCAGCATCGCCGGCCACGGCCGCGTCAGTACGAGATAGCCGCCGCCACCGAAGGGCACAGAGTTGCCGCTCGCGTCGACGATATCGGCGCCAATGCCGGGGAACGGGAAAGTGGCACTGCCGGGCTTGGTCGTCGTGGCGCCGGGCAGCGGCGTGATCATGATCATGCCCGTCTCTGTCTGCCACCACGTATCGACCACCGGCGCCTTGCCACCGCCAATGTTGGTCTGGTACCAGAGCCATGCCTCTGGATTGATCGGCTCGCCGACGCTGCCGAGGAGTCGTAACGACGACAGCTCGTGCTTTTTTGGCCACTCATCGCCCTGCTTCATGAAGGCACGGATAGCGGTCGGAGCGCAGTACAGGATGCTGACCTTGTACTCCTCGATGATCGACCACCAGCGATCCCACGCCGGTGTGTCGGGCGCGCCTTCGTACATCACGCTCGTGGTCGCGTTGGCCAGCGGCCCGTAGACGATGTAGGAGTGGCCCGTGACCCAGCCAATGTCCGCCGCGCACCAGTACACGTCATTTGGCTTGATGTCGAACACGGCCCAGTGGGTCAGCGCTGCCCCGAGCAGATAGCCTGCGGTCGTGTGGATGATGCCCTTGGGCTTGGCCGTGGTGCCCGACGTGTACAGCAGATAGAGCATGTGCTCGGAGTCGACCGGCACCGGCGGGCAGTCGGGGCTCTGGCGCTCTACAATATCGTGCCACCAGACATCACGGCCGTCCCTCATGTCGACTGGCGTTTCCGCCGCGTCGCCGATGCGCCGCACGACCAGCGCGTGCTCGATGGTTGGGCTCATCGCCATCGCATCGTCCGCGGCCTGCTTGAGATTCGCGGGCTTGCCACGACGCCAGCCGCCATCGGCCGTGATCAGCAGCTTGGCCTGCGCGTCCTCGATCCGGCCGGCCAGGGCCTCAGCGGAGAAGCCACCGAAGACAACCGTGTGCGGGGCACCGATACGGGCGCAGGCGAGCATCGATATGGGCAGCTCGGGAATCATGGGCATGTAGATCGCGACGCGGTCACCGGTCTTGACACCCAGCTCAAGCAGGGCGTTGGCCGCTTTGGAGACCTCGCGTTGCAGGTCCGCATAGGTCAGCGTGCGCTTGTCGCCCGGCTCGCCAACCCAGTGGTACGCGACCCTGTCGCCCAGGCCGTTGGCAACGTGGCGATCAACGCAGTTGTAGGCGACGTTGAGCTTGCCGCCCAGGAACCACTTGGCAAAGGGCACTTCCCACTCGAGCGTCTTGTCGAAGGGCGTGTCCCACGTCAGACGTTCTCGAGCCTGGTGCTCCCAGAACGCAACATAGTCGCGCTCGGCGGCGTCCTGGAGCCCCTTGGTCGCATTGGCCTGTGCCACGAATCCAGGCGAAGGAACGAATGTTCGACGTTCCGCCATCAGGTTCTCGATCTCCGGCTGGCTCATCGAGCCAGGCAGCGCGGTGTCGCTCACTCCCTCTCCTGTCTAGCCTGTGGGCTGCTTCGGATTCGCTGGACCACTGGTGCTCGGGTATGTGGTCGATGGCCAGCCGATGTCCACGCCTCGCGCCGCGCACTCTTCAAGAATCAGGCCACGCAGAACGCCAGGTGCGGATGTCCTGTGCAGCGCGGCAACCTTGCCCGTCACGCGTACCACCGCGCCCTGCTCGGCCAGCCGTTCGACGCGGGCGACGTGCGGTCGCTCGATTATCGCCTCGCTCCACTCAGGGTCAGCGGCCATGCGCTGCGCCGCAGCGTCGACCGCCGACCCAACCTTGGCCATGTCGACGCCGTATTCGAATGGGAGATCGAGGGTGAGGGCGGCCCAGGTGCGACTCAGATTATCGGTCGTTTCAATGAGTCCATGAGGCACAAAGTGAACTGTGCCGTCAACGTCGCGCAGGACCGTGCGTCGTAGGCTGATGTCCTCGACCGTGCCCAGTGCGCCGGCGATCCGGACGACGTCACCCTTGGAGTACTGGTTTTCGATGAGCACGAATGCTCCGGCGAGGTAGTCGCGCACGACGCTCTGCGCGCCGAGACTGATGGTCAGGCCGACGATGCCCAATCCGGCAATGGCTGGACCGATGTCGAAATGCAGCACGGAGAGCGCCATCAGGAAGGCGATGATCACGATGATCACCCGCAGTGACTGGTAAGTCAGATCCTCGAGCGTCTGACGGCGGCGCTGGAACTCGACGGCACTGACGGGCTGGGCAGTGCCTTCCTGGACCTCGCGATCGAACAATCGGCGCAGGGATACCTCGACAATGGAGCGCGCGAAGCGCAGGGCGATGAGCGTGAAGACGACGATCAGGACGAGCTGGATGACGATGATCCATATCTCGATCGTGTTCAGCTGGTCGAGGAGAGCCTGAACGTCCGGCACGTCAGTAGGTTAGCGACGACCAAGACCGTCAGATAAGCGGGCGATAAGCGTCTCGTTCGACGATGGAGTGGTGACGACGCAGGAGCGAATGCGCTCGCGTGGCGCAGTCCGCGGACGGCGGGTGCTGGCCGAGCTGGCATCCGAGGAGCTGCGGTGTTGGCGGCGCCGAAGACACCGACCGCGACTAGGGCTTGGGCTTGGGCTTGGGCTTGACCCAGCCGGGCAGGACGCGGCGCATCGTTGCCAACGGCAACGTCCCGTGGCCGATCAGCTCGTCGTGGAAGCCATTGAGATCGAAGCGGTCGCCGTCACGCTGCTCGAGCTTGCGGCGCAGGGCAACGATCTCGCGCATGCCGGTCATGTACGCAAGTGCCTGGCCCGGCCAGGTGATGTATCGATCGGTCTCAGTCTCCGCCTCGAGGCGCGACAGGCCAATTGTCAGCAGCAGGTCGACCGATTGGTCGCGTGTCCACTTGAAAGCATGCATGCCCGTGTCGACCACGAGCCGCGCCGCTCGCCATCCCTGGGCGTCGAGCATACCCAGGCGCTCCCACGCGTTTTCGTAAAGACCCATCTCGTCGGCCAGGCGCTCGCTGTACAGGCCCCAGCCTTCGCCGTACGCGGCGCCCGTCATGCGCGCGCCGAAGCGTCGAAAGTCGGGCAGATCTTGCAGCTCGCCCTCGATCGCGATCTGGAAGTGATGGCCTGGCGTCGCCTCGTGATAGGTCGTGGTTGCCAGGCGATAGAGCGGCCGATTCTCCGGTTGGTAGGTGTTGACGAAGTAGATGCCGTTGCGCGAGCCGTCCGGTGCGGGTGGGAAATAGAACGCCGGCGGCGCCTCGGCCTCTTGATACGGCTCGACAGCGCGAACTTCGCAGCTCGCCTTCGGCAGCCGGCCGAACCAGCGCGGCGCCGCGGCGTCTGCCTTTTCGATCTGGCGCCGCGCCTTCTCGACGATCTCGCTGCTTGAAGACGCGTAATTGGTCTTTTCCGTCGCCAGCGCGGCGCGCAGCTCGGCGAT
>JBBQEC010000151.1:0-6171 GCA_038320305.1 Candidatus Limnocylindrales bacterium
AAGCGCACCAGCCGCAAGAAGGCCGCGGACGCGGATGAGGCGCCCAAGCAGGAACGGCGGCGCAAGACCGCTTGAAGCGGGCCACCGACATTGGGAGCTCGCAGCTCCCACTTGATATCGGTTCCTCGCTCAGCGGGGTGCTTCCGGATCGGCTGCGGCCAATGCTTCCCGTCGCCGGCGATCGGCCCTTCGACGACCCGGACTGGTTTTTCGAGCCGTGGTGGGCGGGGGCATCAACGCTGGCTTACATAGAGGATGGCCGCGTCAGGCTGCAGACGGAGCATCTCGCCGATCCGCTCGATGCCTTTCCAGAGCTTGCCTCGATTGGCGCCCAGTTTCGCGACGACGGCCTGATTGTCGAGGGGACGCTGCTCGTCCTGGACGACGACGGCCGCCCCGACTCCGACTTGTTGCGCGGTCGTCTGGCGGGCCTGGCCGAGCTTCGCGGAGATGCGGCCCTGGTCGTGTCGGATCTGCTCTATGCGTCAGGCCAGACGCAGATCGACCTGCCCTTCGACGAGCGACGAACTCGCCTGGCGCGAGTGCTCGTCGACGGCGAGCACTGCGTCATCAGCCGTGGCCTGCGCGGCGAGGGCACGACTCTCGCCGAGGCAGTCGGCCCCATGGGCGTGACCGAGATCTCCGCGCGCCTGCTTGGCGCCGCCTATCGGCCGGGCGCGCGGGAAGAGTCGTGGCTGCGCATTCCGATCCTGCCCGAGCCACCCGCGACGCGACGGCCGCTCCTCGCTGTTCTCCAGCGCCTGCCGTTGTAAACTGGCACCAATCGATTCAAGGGGAGTCCCTTGCGCAAACTGCTCACTGTCGTGCTGGCGTCGATATTCCTTGTGAGCGCAGTCGCGACGCACATCACGAGCGTCCTCGCCAAGCCGCCTTTGCCCAAGGACAAGCCCAACATCGTGATGTTTCTGCTTGACGACACCAATCCGATGGACAACCGGTTATGGGACGACCCGACCATGACGCCGTCGATTTACGACCACTTCGTGGCCCACGGCACCAACTTCACCAACGCCTACAACGACACGCCCCTGTGCTGTCCGGCACGCGCAACACTGCTGACCGGGCTTCACTCCTTCAATCACGGGGTAACGGTAAACAACGTAAGCCTTTTTCACCCCCAGGAGTCGATAGCCACCGAGCTCGACGGTCAGGGCTACCAGACGATGCTCGTCGGCAAGTATCTGAACCACCCGGAGTTACTCGCCAAAGACAACCTGTGGGATGAGAATGCCGCGCCGTGGGACGTCTTCGACATTTTCACGAGCACCTATTCGGGCGAGGACGGCTACTTTTACAACTACACGATGACCACCAAGGACGGTCAGGTTTTGCAGCCAACAGAGCATTCGACGCAGCTCATCACCGAGCGCACCGTGGACCACATGGCCGCCGCGGATCCCGCCAAGCCGATCTTTGCCATGCTCTCGATCGTCGACACGCACCTGCCGGATCTGCCCATGCCGGGATTCGAAAACGATCCGCGCTGGGCCGCGTGCCAGAGCATGCCGCCTTGGGACCCGCCGAACTACAACGAGGCGGATGTCTCCGACAAACCCGCTTTCGTGCAGAATACGGCGCTGCTGCCCTATCCCGATGGCTGGCCCACGGTGACCTTGTGCGAGAATACGAGCAGGGTGTTGTCCAGAGGGTGACCGATGAGCTCCAGGCTGAAGGTCGGCTGGACAACACCCTGCTCGTATTCTCGACCGACAACGGCATGGCCTGGGGCCAACACAGGATGTCCCTCAAGGAGCTGCCCTATGCCACCCACGTGCCGCTGTACATGGCGTGGCCGGCACGCTGGGGCTCGCGCCCGCGCACGGTCGACGAATACACCTCGAATATCGACATGGCGCCAACCTTTTGCGACGCAGGGGGTTGCGCGCTCGGTCCATATCCGACTGGCCAGTCAGGACCTGATGGAGTAAGCCTCTTACCTCTGCTCGACGGTAGAGTGCCCAATCTCGGCCGTGACGCTCTGCTCGAGACCGAATGGCGCAAGCATCCGTGGGCGGCGGTGCGCACGACAAACCTGAA
This sequence comes from Candidatus Limnocylindrales bacterium, assembly GCA_038320305.1. Classification (GTDB taxonomy): domain Bacteria; phylum Chloroflexota; class Limnocylindria; order Limnocylindrales; family CSP1-4; genus JALYGJ01. The sequence goes on from JBBQEC010000151.1 coordinate 2,059, forward strand.
TCCGCTCGGACTGTGGCACTACGTCGAGTACCAGAGCGGCTTCCGAGAGCTCTACAATCTCGCGCCCGACGCTGATCCATGGGAGATGGACAACGTCGCCTACGACCCCGACCATGCTGGCCTGATCAGCCAGCTCCACGTACGACTGATCGAGCTGCTGGCCGAAGGACGGGTCGACACTCCAGGAAGAGTGAAGGTCGTCCAGGACACGGAGCCCAACAATGCCCAGGACTTTGCCTACAGCGGCGATTTCGGCTCATTTTTGCTCGACGACGACTCGAACCCAACGCTGAGCCGCAGCAAGGTCATCGAGAACGTAATATCAGGAACCTTCACGATCCAGCAGGCGCCTGTAGATGTCTGGCGGCTGGCTTCAATCTCATGTCCGCCCTCGAGCGTGATCGACGTGTCGACAGGGACCGCAACCGTCCATGTCCAGCCCGGTCAGTTCGTCGTGTGCACCTTCCGCAACACGAGACCCCAACCGGATGCGGCGATCGCAATTGCGCCATCTGGCACCTACAAGGGCAACAAGGTGTACAACGTGGCACCTGCCGATCGTCAGACACAAAAGCTGCTCGGCGTCACGCCGGGTCAGACGTATGAGTACGACGTCAGCGTCAAGAACCGCTCTCTCGACCCTGATTCTTTCGGGCTCAACATGACCTCGGCCGGCGCGTCATCAATGAGCGTCGCGGTGTTGGACAGTGGCGGATCGGACATGACCTCGGCGCTCTTAGACGGCACATACATCACGCCGCGCCTTGCCCAGGGCAAGGGCATCATTCTGACCGTCCGAGTGACGGTCGACAGCGTCGTGTTCGCAGGCAACAGCAACACGGTCGTGCTCAGCGCGCACTCCATCGCGGAGCCTTTGATCGTCGATACCGTGCGCGCCATAACCACCGTCTGACGCGTCCGGGACCGCTCCTCGATCTGGCGGCAACTTCGCGGCAAGGTCGGGCAGCCCATCAGACATGTGTCGCGGTATGAACCGTCGCAGTCAGCGCCAGATAGTGGTCTGGGCGTCCGGTGGCGCGTGGCGTACGCGCCGAGCGACTCGGAGCTGGACCACATCCAGATCGTCGTATGTGCCCGCCCAAGCGTCGTCACCCCAGCGCACCCAGATTGCGTGCATGCCAGCGGCGGCCACATGCTGCAGCTTCACGACGGACCAGGGCTTGTCAGTGCTGTCGATCTCAATTGCGACATCCGGATGCGGCGCGCCACGGCATATGAGCACGTCGACAAAGCCAAGCTGGCGTGACGGCAGCGCCCGAACCTCGACGCGCGCTTCGGGCCGCACACTCCAACCCTGCCCGTGCGACCACACAACGATCGCCCTGGTGATCGCCCGGGTCATCGCTGCTGTCGTCAGCCGACCGCATTCCAGCGCGAACAGCATTTCTGCCAGCGCGTCCGTGAAGACCGAATCCTCGCACACACCCCGTATGTTATGCGACATAGAACGGAAATAGAACGACCAGATCGAGGGCACAGTTGCGGTGGTTCGGCTCGTCGACCTAGATGGCACCTACTGGGAGGGCTTCTCCTTCTACGCGACTAGTCTCGGGGGCTCGTCGGCGGTGACAAGTCGTTATCCCGTAGTCCGGCCAGTGCAGGAATCAGAAGGACCCCGGATATCCACCGGGGCCCTCTGTTTGGTCTGACCGATCGGTCACTTGATCGAGTTAGGCTCTACAAAGCTCCACCGAGTGTTCGCCCGTCGGTATTCGATTGCTCGGCCCTCAGTGCGCTAGGGCCGCCTGAGCAGCCCATTTCTGGACCAGTGGATCGGGACTGCTGCCGAGCCAGACGAAAGTCCAGCCCTCGGCGACCTTGCTGGCGATCAGCGCATCCAGCGCCGCGCGCGTCCAGTGTGTCGAGGCGTTCTCGCGGCCGTCCGTGTAGACGACGATCATGACGTTGTCGCCTGGCAGATGATTCTTGGCAGCGTGCTTGATCGTGCGCGCGATCGAGTCGTAGAGCGGCGTCCTGCACGCTGGCTGGTAGTTCGCTTTAGTGAGCATCGGGAGGTCCGTGATGGGCTGGCTGGCAGGTCCGCGTCGATGGAAGCCACAGGAGCTGAAGAGCGCCATGCTGGCCTGCGCGTCTGGCGTCGCCTGTTGCTGGGCGGACAGCCAGAGGTTGTAGGTGTGAATCGTCTGCCCACGGTTCTTGTTCATCGAGAACGAACGATCGAGCAGAATCTCAACGAACGTCGAGCCCGCGGACGCGCCGAACGTGTTATTGATCGAGCAGCTCGCGGTCTCGTCGGCAGCCAGGACCAGGCGACTGCCGCTCAGCGTTCCGCCGGTGCAATCCCAGGCACTTGCCGTGTAGCCGGCGGGTCCGGACTCCGAAAGGGCATATGCGCCCGCGTTGACATCCGCATTGGTTATCGTCGGGTCACCGGTATGTCCGGAGATCGTCGTCGGGCCTGTCGCCGTTAGCGTCCAGTCGGTCGCCGAGGCTGTACCGCCGCCGGTGTTGTCGACCGTCTTGACGAGGGTCAGATGTGCAGAGCCTCCGCCGCCGCCTCCGAAGTCACAGGAGCCGTCCGGGATCTGGTAGGCGTTCAGGATGTAGTCGTAGGCATCTTGCGACCAGATCGCCGTCTTCCCAGGGAATGAGACGTTGTCGCACTCCAGATCCTCGAGACGCGCAGGAAAGCTCGCGAACAAGGTCGTTGTAGAGAAGTCCTTCGCGACTGTGTAGATTTCGGAACATCCATTGTTGGCCAGGTAGAGGTTTGCACCGCCGACCGCGATGCCTGAGTTGCCGCAGTTGCCAAGAGAGGTGGCGTTGCTGGAGAGCAGGGTCCCAGTCTTGGTGTAATGCTCAACCGTGCCTGCAGCGTCGTCGCTTGACCAGATGGTGTTGTCGCTCCCATCGTAGGCGAGCCCATCGATACAGCCACTGTTCGTGAAGGCCAGCGTATAGGTGTCGGCGACGAGATCGATCAGGCCGACCTCCGACCCCGTTGCCATGTTGCATGCCCAGACCAGCCCGGTGGTGGCGTCGAACGCGAGGGCGCCGAAGCCGGACCCTCCTGTGATGTTGTGAACCGCTACCTGGCTGCCGTCGACCGGACTGATCACGAGGATGGAATTGTTGTCCCAGCAGGACAGCAGCAGATTGGCTCCGTCAAAGGCCACGCCGGTTTGGAGGCTACACTCGTAGCCGGTCTTGTCTGCGGTGATCGTTCGCAGGTTGTCGCCATTTGCTGCGGCCACCGGGGCAACGACGAACAGGCTCGACAGCATTGCCGCGCTCGCAAGGGCCGCTGCCAGTCGTCGATAGATTTCGCGCGTATGAGTCGCCATGGATAGTCCCTCCCCGGGGCCCGCGGGCCCGCTCACCAGAGGGTCGGTCTCGCCATTGGCACTGCGCGAAGGTCTCGGCGACCGTACTGCAACTTCGCACAGGTGGGAACCCGAGGGCCCCTGCCTCTATTCCGGTCGACGGAGTGTACGGCGCATGACATCGCCAAGCAAGTGCGCTGTCGACATTCCGTGGACGCTGGGAGCCTGTCCTCTGGAATGTCGTCGCGCGGCCTCCCACCCCGCCCAGGACCAACGTCAGTCGGCCGATCCGGAGATCCTCGTCCATCCAATTAGCCTGAACTCCCCTCCGCTGGTCCCGTTCAAGCATTGGATGATGTAACTCGCCAGTTCGGCCCCGTCGATGCGCACGATGGGAGTTCCGTGAACTCGAGTTCGAACTGACGCCACATGGCGCTGCGCTCCGGCTGGCCGAGGCGCCGCCGCATGGGTGGACCTGAACTCCGAGCTTCGGGTTATCGTCGGGGCGAGAGGCGTAGGGCCGCCCGCTATTCGTGCGTTTTGGAACGCGCAGCGGGCGTGTCAAACCTCGAAGGCCGCGTGGAACGAGCTCCGTGAAAGCAGCACATAAAAGAAAGCCGGTGTCCCGTGGGGGACACCGGCCTTTGCTGAACGACGCTGTCGAGGTCAACGATCGGCAGCTAACTGCCCACGTCGTAACTACGGGTTCGGGTTATTCGAACCCGTGCTTGTATGTGCAGTCTGGGAAATAGCCCTTGACGGCCACGTCCGACGCGAGCTTGACCCAGTTGCCGTTCTTCGGGTTCTT